>CANNEW010000005.1 GCA_947503685.1 Comamonadaceae bacterium
CTCATGTAGGTGCTGACACCCATCTTGGACATGATTTTGGACAGGCCTTTGCCCACGGCTTTGACATAGTTGTAGATGGCTTTGTCGGCACTGAGCGCACCGGGCAGGCCCTCGCTCATCTGCACCAGTGTTTCCATCGCCAGGTAGGGGTGTACCGCTTCGGCGCCGTAGCCTGCAAGCACCGCGAAGTGGTGCACCTCACGCGCGCTGCCGGTTTCCACCACCAGCCCAGCCGTGGTGCGCAAGCCTTCGAGCACCAGGTGCTGGTGGATGGCGGACAAAGCCAGCAAAGCAGGTATCGCGACCTGGGTGGCGCCCATGGCGCGGTCACTGACGATCAGGATGTTGTTGCCACTCTTGATGGCATCGACCGCCTCGGCGCATAGCGACGCAAGTTTGGCCTCCACGCCTTCGTGGCCCCAGGCCAGCGGGTAGGTGATGTCCAGGGTGTAGCTGCGAAATTTACCCTGGGTGTGACGCTCTATGTCGCGCAACTTGGCCATGTCGGTAAAGTCGAGCACAGGCTGCGAGACTTCCAGGCGCATCGGCGGGTTCACCTGGTTGATGTCCAACAAATTGGGCTTGGGGCCCACAAAAGACACCAAGGACATCACGATGGCTTCGCGAATGGGGTCAATGGGCGGGTTGGTGACTTGGGCAAACAGCTGTTTGAAGTAGCTGTACAGCGGCTTATTCTTGTCGCTCAGAACGGCCAAGGGGCTGTCGTTGCCCATAGAGCCCAAGGCCTCTTCACCCAGACTGGCCTTATTCTTGTCGCTCAGAACGGCCAAGGGGCTGTCGTTGCCCATAGAGCCCAAGGCCTCTTCACCCAGACTGGCCATGGGCGCAATCAGGAATTTTAGGTCTTCCTGGGTATATCCAAAAGCTTGCTGGCGGTCGAGCAAGCTGGCCGCATGGGGCGATACAAGCGGCACTGCTTCACCGCTAGCCACATGGTCGATCTTGATGCGCAGGTTTTCAATCCACTGCTTGTAGGGGCGGCTATTGGCCAAACCCGATTTGAGCTCTTCGTCATCGATCATGCGGCCTTGTTCCAGATCGATTAGGAACATCTTTCCTGGCTGCAAACGCCATTTGCGCACGATTTTGTTTTCCGGCACCGGTAGCACGCCGGATTCCGAACCCATGATCACCAAATCATCGTCGGTAATGCAGTAGCGCGAGGGGCGCAAACCATTGCGGTCCAGCGTGGCGCCGATCTGGCGGCCGTCGGTAAAGACGATGGAAGCCGGGCCATCCCAAGGCTCGAGCATGGCGGCGTGGTATTCGTAAAAAGCACGGCGACGCTCGTCCATGGTGCTGTGGTTTTCCCAGGGCTCGGGGATCATCATCATCATGGCCTGGCTGATGGGGTAGCCGGCCATGGTCAGCAATTCCAGGCAGTTATCAAAAGTGGCTGTGTCGGACTGACCGGCAAAGCTGATCGGATAAAGCTTTTTCAGGTCGGCGGCGAGCACCGGCGAAGACATCACGCCTTCGCGGGCTTTCATCCAGTTGTAATTACCTTTGACGGTGTTGATTTCGCCGTTATGCGCCACATAGCGGTAAGGGTGGGCCAGCGGCCATTCTGGAAAGGTGTTGGTAGAAAAACGCTGGTGCACCAGGCCCAGTGCGGAGACGCAGCGCGCATCTTCCAAGTCTTTGAAGTAGGTGCCCACCTGATCGGCCAGCAGCAAGCCTTTGTAGATCACCGTGCGGCTGGACATGCTAGGAACATAGTATTCCTTGCTGTGCTTTAGGTTGAGGTGCTGAATCGCCGCGCTGGCGGTTTTTCGGATGACATAGAGCTTGCGCTCGAGCGCGTCCTGCACGATCACGTCGTTACCGCGTCCGATAAACACCTGGCGTATCACCGGCTCTTTCTCTCGCACCGTGGGGGACATGGGCATGTCGGCATTGAGTGGCACATCGCGCCAGCCCAACAGCAGCTGGCCTTCGGCCTTGATAGCGCGTTCCATTTCCTGCTCACAGGCCAGGCGTGAGGCACGCTCTTTGGGCAAAAATATCATGCCAACGCCGTATTCGCCAGCGGCGGGTAATTGCACCCCTTGGGCCGCCATTTCTTCGCGGTAGAGCGCATCGGGCAATTGAATCAATATGCCGGCGCCATCGCCCATGAGTTTGTCTGCACCCACCGCACCGCGATGGTCCAGGTTTTCCAGAATCTTGAGCGCGTTGCTGACAATGCTATGGCTTTTCTCGCCCCGGATGTGCGCCACAAAGCCCACACCACATGCGTCATGCTCCTGCTCCCCCGCATACAAACCAAATTGCTGCAGATGCTCCCTCTCGGCCGCCGTGGTCATAACCCGCTCCTGGAAAAATTACAAAGGATGGCAAGCATACTGCAACGCAACATCGATCATCGAAAAATAATTGGGGTCAGAACCTAATTAAATCAGCAAAAAATTGAATCGATGATAATTAGGGACGGGTCAAATTTACGGATCAGCTACCCTGTTCGCGACTAACTAGGCGGTGAGCGTGTCGGGAATTTCAGGCGAAGCATGTGCCAACGGCACCTCGCAAAAAATCGAGAAAGCCAGCTATTGCGGTATTTCGGGCAGCACCAGCGGCGGCCTGCCGGCCTTGGACTTGCTGATGCGGCGACCAGTGCGTTTTTGCAAATCTGCAACAAAATCCGGCTCACCCAGCGCCCAACCGCTGAGGGTTGCGTCGGTCAGGGCTTGCTGCGCGACGCTATCCACCCCTGATTGCACCCAGGCCTGGTAAGCCGCCTCGCGGGCGAAGGGGGTGTTGCCCATTTCCCAATACAGAGGGTGCGGACTGACCAAGGGGTCGACGCGCACCCCGGTGTGATGCGCATAGGAGGACCAAGGATAGTCTTGCGGCCCGGCCACCATGCCCGCGCGCACCGGGTTCAGGTCGATATAGGCCATACATTGTAGCAAATAGCGCTCCGTTTGCAGCACAGTGGAGCGGTAACGCCCTTCCCACAAGGTGCCGGTACGCTGTTGCTTGCGGTTGAAATACTGCACATAGCTGCGGCCTACAGCTTGCATCATGCGCGGTAGGCCCTCGGCCTCCTGGGGGGTGAGCAACACGTGAAAATGGTTGCTCATCAGCACGTAGGAATGTATCGCCACCTGGAATTCGCGGGCATGCGTACGCAGCAAGTCCAGCAAATACCGGTAATCGGCGGCGCTGGCAAATATCGGCTGCCGGTTGTTGCCCCGCTGAATGATATGGTGCGGGTAGCCGGACAGACTGAGGCGGGGGAGGCGGGCCATAGGCGATAGGATGGATTTGCCCCATCTTATCCCTAACCTGTCCCTCATTTACAGCGCCGACCGGCGCCATCCCGTTAGCGCGGAGCCCGGGTCACGCGTATTTTGTTGCCCGAGGTCACGATGATGACGGGATCACCCGCCAACAAGGTTTCATTGCCCTTGGCCTGCACGATGGCGCGGCGATCGCCGTTACGCAATTGAACTATGATTTCAAAGGCCTCTTCTCTGGTAGCCATGCGCTCTATCGCATTGCCGGCCACTGCGGCAGCCAGTCCAGCCAAAATACCCAGACTGACTTGTTCGCGCTGGATACTGCTTCCACCGCTGCCGACCATAGCGCCGACCACTCCACCTGCGGCTGCGCCCATGCCGGTTTGACTGCCGTCGACCGTTACGGGCCGGATGCTGATAATCACGCCGTCCTGCACCTGCGAGGCCACTTGGGCATCCTGGCGACTAATGACATCCGGGCTACTGGTGGCACAAGCGCCAAGCGCAGCCACAAAGATCACGATGCCCAGCCTTTGAACCTTATGTTTCATACGAATCCCTTTTGTGATGCTAAAAATTTACGCTAAAGCCACACAGCGTCTGCGCCAGTCCAATGTACTACCGTCACACAATGCGGTTTTGGCGCCCCCCAATCGCTTGGTTTTACCCTAAGAATTTTCCGCCCGCCATGTAAAGCGCGTGTCAACCAGGGCTTTGAGGCCGAACTGCGCGCCGATTTCCTGAATGCGCTGCGCTGCGGCGTGCTTTTTCTGGCCGGTATACCGAGCCAAAATAAGTTCATTTTTCATGCTGTGTTCCCAGCCCACCAGCTCGGTGACGGTAACCTGGTAGCCATTGGCCTCCAAATAGAGGCAGCGCAGCACATTGGTAATCTGACTACCCAGTTCACGCGTATGCAAGGGGTGG
Organism: Comamonadaceae bacterium; assembly: GCA_947503685.1. GTDB lineage: Bacteria > Pseudomonadota > Gammaproteobacteria > Burkholderiales > Burkholderiaceae_C > Allorhodoferax. The sequence goes on from CANNEW010000005.1 coordinate 4,191, forward strand.
CGCCACAACTCGGCCAAGGGCGTGCGCGACAGCATCAGCGCTTTGTTGCTGCCCAAATGGCGCGCCGCTTCGGCCTGGCAGCAAGGCACTAGCGCAAAAGCGCGCGCCTGCTTAGCTAAGCCAAAGGCAATGGCGTCGTCGGTCGCGCTATCGCAAGCATGCAAGGCGCTAACCAAATCGATGCGCGGCGGCAACAAAGCCGAATGCGCCGATTCGGCCACCGTCAGATCCAAAAAATGCATGCGCGTAAACCCCAGCTGCGCGGCCAGCGCGCGCGACTTGTCTACCAGGTCGCTGCGGCTCTCGATGCCATAGACCTGGCCGCTGTCCAGGTGTTTGAAAAACAAGTCATAAAGGATAAAACCTAAATAGGACTTGCCTGCGCCGTGGTCGGCTACGCTCAAGTCGGGCACAACATCCGCGCCCGCCACTGGCCTGGACTGCGCTAATTCGCGCAACAAAGTTTCGATGAACTGGTACAGGTGATAAACCTGCTTGAGCTTGCGCCGCGAATCTTGGTTGAGCTGGCCTTCACGGGTGAGTATGTGCAAATGCTGCAGCAAAGCGATGGACTGGCCGGGGCGCAGCAGTTCGGCGACTTGCTGATCGCGTGCCGCCTGCCGTCCGCCCGGCGATACGGTTTGCGCGGCTTTGCCGGCGCGCACTGCTTTGCCTGCAGTCGTGCCACTGGGCTTCATGGCCTGCGCTCTTCTCTATTTGCAGGCGCGGCCACGTCTAGCGCAATCCAGCCCGCCGCACCCAGGTCGCGCAAACACGCGATGTTGCGCTCATAAATCAAGGCCGCGTCGGGATAAGCCGCTACCGCGCGGTCCATGCTGTCTTCGCGCAGCAGGTGCAAGATCGGGTAGGGAGCGCGGTTGGTGTAGTGGGCCATGTCGCCCGCAGGCGTTTGCGCAAATTCGTACTGCGGATGGAAGCTGGCGATCTGCAAGGCCGAGTCCAGACGCAGCGAACGCAGCAACTTGTCCGCACTTTGCACAAAGCCATGGAAGTCCCAAAATTCGGGAAAAGCATTGGGTGCAATCAGCAGGGTCGTGTCACGCTGCTGCGGGTCTTGCGCTAGCAGCTCGTGCAAAGCCAGGGCCAGGTCGTCCAGCACATCCGCGGTGTCCTGCGACCACGTCAGCGCGTAATGAATTTGCCCCTTGACATGCACCGCTTTGGCAAAAGGGCAGAGGTTCAGCCCGATGACCGCGCGCTCCAGCCAGCGTTCGGTGGTCTGCAGCACTTCGCCTGTGCGATCCGTTGGGGACTTCATGCCAATAGCACGCGGCCCGTCAGGCGTTGGTGCTCGCGCGATGCAAAACGGTCGGTCATGCCGGCAATATAGTCGGCCACGCGCCTGTAAATCTGCGCAGGCGGCAAAGCGGCATCGGCGCCTGCTTGCATGGACGCCGGGTCGTTGACATAAGCCTCGAACAAATCACTGACCACCTGGCGCGCTCTGTCCATGGTCTCTTGCACCCGTGGATGGCGGTACAAGGCAGCGAACAAAAAGGCTTTGAGCTGCGCGGTGTCCTGCTGCATCGCGGGGCTAAATTGCACCAGAGGCGGGCAAGCGCGCACGGCCTGCACATCCGCGGGCGCGGCCTGGGCGATCGCCGCCTGCGTGCTGTCTATCAAGTCGTAAATCTGGCTGCTGAGCATCAGGCGCACCGTTTCGTACAACCAGCGCCGGGGTGTGTGGGTAAGACGCGGATGGGCGCGCGCGGCCTGCTCGCTAAAGCGCGCAAACAAGGGCACTTGCTGCACTTGCTCCAACAGTATCAAGCCCGAGCGCACGCCATCGTCAATATCGTGCGCGTTATAGGCAATTTCATCGGCCAGGTTGCATAACTGTGCCTCCAAACCGGGCTGCGCACGCCGCAAAAAACGCAGCCCTACGCCGCCCTGCCCATCGGCGTAGGCGGGCTCTTGGGCTTCGATCAAGTCGGCATGGTGGCGGGAGCAATGTTTCAAGATGCCTTCACGGGTTTCAAAGCACAGGTTCAAGCCGTCAAACTCGGGGTAGCGCTCTTCCAGATGGTCGACCACGCGCAGGCTTTGCAAATTGTGCTCAAAGCCGCCGTGCATGGCCATGCAGGCATCCAGCGCATCCTGCCCGGCATGGCCAAAGGGCGTGTGGCCAAGGTCATGCGCCAGGGCGATGGCCTCGACCAAATCTTCATCCAGTCGCAGGGTGCGCGCCATGGAACGGCCCAGTTGCGCCACCTCCAGCGAATGCGTCAGGCGGGTGCGGAACAAATCGCCTTCGTGGTTAAGAAATACCTGGGTCTTATAGACCAGCCGACGAAAGGCAGTGGAATGCACGATGCGGTCACGGTCGCGCTGAAACTCGCTGCGCGTGGGCGCCGGGCTTTGCGGGTGGCGCCGCCCACGGCTGCGCGCCGGGTCACTGGCGTAGGGCGCGCGCATCAAGCCGCGCAGCAACGGTCGATGACCGCGCGAACCAGGGCGTCCTCAGCGCCGCGCATGCAGGCGCGGCCCGGCCCGTCGATCAATACGAAACGGATGGCGCCGGCTTCAGCTTTTTTATCCACGCGCATCAGGGCCAGGTAGCGGCCGGCGTTATCTGCCGCATCCAACACCGGGCCGCGTACTGGCAGACCGGCAGCGGCGATCAAGCGCGTCAAACGCTGCACAAAGGCCTGGTCCACCAAGCCCATGGCCTGCGAAAGCTGCGCCGCCATCACCATGCCGCAGCCCACGGCTTCGCCATGTAACCAATCGCCATAGCCCAAACCCGCCTCGATGGCGTGGCCAAAGGTGTGGCCGAAATTGAGAATGGCGCGCAAACCGCCCTCGCGCTCGTCTTGGGACACCACCTGCGCCTTGATCTCGCAACTGCGCCGCACTGCATGGGCCAGGGCGTGGACATCGCGCGCCACCAGTTCGGCTATGTGGGCTTCGATCCAGTCGAAAAACGCCATATCCGCAATCGGGCCGTATTTGATGACCTCGGCCAACCCCGCGCTGATTTCGCGCGCGGGCAGGGTTTGCAGGGTGTCCAAATCACAAAGTACGCGCTGCGGTTGGTAAAACGCGCCCACCATGTTTTTGCCCAGAGGATGGTTGATGCCCGTCTTGCCGCCCACCGAGGAATCCACCTGTGCCAGCAGCGTCGTCGGGACCTGTACAAAGGGCACGCCGCGCATGTAGCTGGCGGCGGCAAAACCGGTCATGTCGCCCACCACGCCCCCGCCCAGGGCAAACAGTACGGTTTTACGGTCACATCCGTTTTGCAGCAGCGCGTCGAAAATCAAATGTAAGGTTTGCCAGTCTTTATGCGCTTCTCCGTCGGGCAACACAAGCAAATACACCTGAGCATAGTGGTGCCGCAAAGCGCCTTGCAGTGCTTGGGCGTAGAGCGGGGCGACCGTGCTATTGCTCACGATCAGCGCCGCGGTCGCAGTCGGCAGGCCGGCAAAGCTAGCGGCATGCGATAGCAAGCCAATGCCGATTTGTATGGGATAACTGCGCTCGTCCAGCGCAATGGTGAGGGAGTGCAAAAGCGGGGCCGTCATAGCCTCTTAGTTTAGGCGCCTGGGGGCTGTGATGTGCAGCTGGCTCAGAATCGACTGCGACAGGCTGGACACCGAGGGACGCCCGGTTTCGACCGTATGGTGCGCCGTCTCGCGGTAAAGCGGGTCGCGCTGGGCGAACAAATCGCGCAAGCGCGCGACCGGATCAGCCACTTGTAACAAGGGGCGCTTTTGGTCGTAGCGCAAACGGCGCATTAAGTCTTCGGGCTGCGACTGCAAGTACACCACGGTACCGGCAGCGCGCAAAGCATCCCGGTTGGCGGATCGCAAAACGGCGCCGCCGCCGGTGGCCAATACGCCCGGCGCCTGGGCGCAGAGCTGGGCGATCACTTCCTGCTCAATATCGCGAAATCGCGTCTCGCCTTCGCGTTCAAAGAATTCGCGGATAGAACAGCCCAGCCGCGCCTCGATGACCTGGTCTGAATCGAGAAAAGGCTGCTGCAGGCGCCGGGCCAAATGCCGGCCTACGGTGGATTTTCCAGAACCTGGGAGGCCGACGAGGATGATCAAAATAGTGTGTGCCGTAAAAATACTGGAAATGCGGCGAAGCGAGTGCGTGCTTATGCTAAGAGAGACGGATCGAAACGCGGTGGAGGCATTTTAGAATCATCCATCGACCAAAAAACGCCTTGAAACCCGGCGGATCAACTACCGCAAATTGCACTGTGCTCCCGGTGGATCAACAAAAGATCTTCTTTGCGGGAGATCATCAGACAAACATCACCGCGAGCCCACCAAGTCATTAATTAATTAATTTGGGCGTAATAAATACCAAGGTCTCGCTTTTCTTGGTTACTTTAGATTTGTTTTGAAACAATAGGCCCAGGCCGGGCAAATCGCCGAAGAAGGGCACTTTGTTGTCCCTGTCTTGTTGCTCTTCGGTATAGATGCCTCCGATCACTACGGTGCCTCCGTTGTCAACCAGCACCTGCGTTTTAATATGTTTGGTATCAATCGAGGGGCCGTATGCGGTGAGGGCGCCCACACTGTCTTTGGAAACATCCAGCTCTAAGCTGATATTGCCATCTGGGGTGATTTGGGGCACGACGTCGAGCTTGAGCACGGCTTTGCGAAAGCTGACGGCCGTGGCACCGCTGCTGGTAGCCATTTGGTAGGGAATTTCAGTGCCTTGTTCAATGATGGCCTTGGTTTTGTCATAAGCGATAACGCGGGGACTGGAGATAATTTTGCCGCGCCCGTCAGATTCGAGGGCCGACAATTCCAAGGCCAGTACCCGGTTGGATGCGGCACTGAACAAGCTCACGGCAAATGTGGCCGCTGATGCGCCTGCGTAGGCGCCGGCAGGCAGGTTGACAAAGTTGCTACTGGCATCCATGGTCGTGGTCGCGCCCGAGGAGCCCAAAACATTGGCATAGTTGGTACCAAAAGCCACGCGGTTTTCACCCGTCAATTGAAAACCGCCTTCGCCCCCCTTGGCGGCGCGCATGTCCAAGCCGCCCAATTTGACGCCCAGGTTTTTGGCAAAGTCGCTGCTCGCTTCTACTATGCGTGCTTCGATCAGCACTTGGCGCACCGGCACATCCACCTTGGCGATCAGCTGCGCCACCTGGTCGAGCTTGGTCGCCACGTCGGTGATGAACAGCTGGTTGGTCCGTGGCTCGGCAATCACACTGCCACGCGAACTCAGGATCCGGCCTGCGGCGCCTTCGCCGCCGCCACCGCCAGCCATCAATTGCGGCGCGACGTCGGAGGCTTTGGCATAGTTCAGTTGAAAGGACTGCGTGCGTATGGGTTCAATTTTTTCATTGCTGATTTGCGACTCAAACTCCAGCTTTTCTTTGGCGGCGATTTCCTCTTTGGGTGCTACCCACAACACATTGCCATTTTTGCGCATGGCCAGGCCTTTGCTGCGCATGATGATGTCCAGTACCTGGTCCCAAGGCACGTTTTGCACGCGTAAGGTCAGGGTTCCAGTGACCGAATCGGAGGCGACTACGTTGAAGTTGGTGAAATCGGCAATCACTTGGAGTACCTGGCGCACATCGATGCTCTGGAAGTTCAGCGACAGCTTTTCACCGGTAAAAGCGTCTTTTTGCGCGGTCTTTTTTGGGTCTTGGTTGAGCGGGCGAATTTCAAGTACCAACTCGGTGTCGGTTTGGTAAGCGGTGTGTTCCCACGCGCCCAGCGCTGCGATTTGCATGCGCACGCGCCCCGCGCTCTGGTCGGTGGTGATGGATTGGACGGGCGTTGCGAAGTCGGTCACGTCTAGCCTTTTGCGCAAACGATCAGGCAGGCTGACGTTCATCAAGTCGACCACCAAATTGCTGCCTAGCTGGCGCACATCAGCGCTGACATTTTTACCCGGCAAGCTCACAAGCACACGCCCGGCCCCGTCACTGCCTCTGCGGAACTGAACGTCGCCCATGGGCGCAGGCACTATAAGGGGCAGGACAGCAGCTTCTGCCGGAGACGCCGTACTGGATGGAACACTTAGCGCCGCACTTGCTGCGGGTGCGACAGTGGTGGTCATCTGCGTCGGCGCTGCGCCACCCATCGGCTCCAAAGCCACCATCAGGCTTTTACCCACCAAGTCCAGCCGGTAGTTGGCCGCTTGGCGCAAATGAATCACCACGCGGCTGCGCGTATCGGACTGGGCCACGAGGGCGGAGTCGACCAAGGTCTGTGGCATCGCGATGCGGCCCATGCCGACGGCACTGCCAAGGCCAGGGAAGTCCAGGACTATCCGCGCGGGGTTGCGGGTAGCAAAGGCCTTGGGCAAGGCTGTCAATTCCTGGGCAAAGTCGATGCGCACTTGCTCGGAATTGCCGCTGCGCTGGGCAGTGACGGCCATTACCGAGTTTTCCGCAAGGGCTAGCCTGGCCCCAAGAAGGCAAGCCAATAGGCAGGCCGTGCAAGCGGCAGCCCGTTTCAAACAGCGATCTATAGTCATCAATTACCCCCCTTGAAGCCGAAGGTAAGCATTGCGCTCCAACCACTTGCCATCGGCATCTTGTACGCTTTCCCGCAACTCAATGCCCGATTCATCCACGCGCCATACCTTGCCGAGGTTCTTTCCAATGTACTGGCCGGGAAGCACCTGATGCAAGATGCCATTGGTGCGTACCAGTGCGACGTAACGCCCTTGCTTTTCCAGCATGCCCACAAAGTGCATGGACTCCAAGGCAAACTCTTCCAAGGGCTGGCGTGTACGCGACTTTTGCGACAGGCTTAGATCGGGGTTTGCCGGTTCGGCTAGCGCATTTGCTAGCGCTAGCAAGGTATGCTTGGCGAACGGATCCTTGCGCTCGCCTGGCGCATAGGGCAAGTGTTTGAACGCTTGTGGCGCAGCGAGGTCTCTAGCACGGGGCACGCCGGCCTTGCGCTGCTCTTGCATCCATTGACGCAAGCCCTCCTGGCGCGAGGGCCCGCAAGCCATCAGCAAGCAGAGCACCAGTAAGCCAGCGCGCGACAGCCATCTCATTTGCCCACCTCTGCTCTCTTGGCCTGCGCCGCCAGCTCATACGGATCCAAGTGGCGATAGGTTCGCACCGTGGTTTCCAGCGTCAAAGTCCCTTCCGTCCTGGGCCAGATAGTCATATTACTCAGGTTGACGATACGCGCTAGGTTTGCAACATCAGCGGCAAAGCGAGCGACATCGTGGTAGCTGCCATGGGCCCGAAAGGTGACCGGGATGATGGCGTAATAGGGTTTATAAATCGGCACTTCAGGCTTGAACAATTCTTGCTGCAGGTTATGGTCCCGCCCCATCTGGCTGATGCTAAAAAGCAAACTAGACATTTCTGTGCTGTTGGGCAACTGCTTTTCCAAACCTTCAACGGTAAGTGCAACTTCGTCACGCTGATTTTTCAAGCCATGGAGGTGAGCGGCCTTGCCCAATTTGTCGGTAAATTCCGCGCGCAAGGCCTGTTCCTTATCAAGCGATTTTTGTAATTCGTCAGCGTAATCGCTTAAAGGGTAGAAACACAATAAGCCTATGGTCAGGCAATACAAACCCACCAACAAAAACACGCGTGGCACCAGTGGCCATGCGGACGGATTACCAAAATCTAAGCCGCGAAACTGTACGCAAATTCTTGCGCCAAATAGAGCCAAAAGGTTTTTGTTCATGGATAGTTTCCGCCATCAATGCACAGCACTCAAACTTTAGGCGCGTCTGAAGGGGCTGCTGCGGATGCTGCAATCGAAGGAAGCGCTGCCGCGGACACAGCCTGGGCAGCAATGAAAGCGACCTTCACCGAAAACTTAAACGCTTTGACAGGCAATTTCCCGCCAGGGTTGACGTGATGGGATTCACTGACCAGAAGTTCAGGTTTAGAAAACCAAGCGCCACTCTGACCCAGCTTGTCCAGGAACTGCGACAAGTTCTCATTGGTTTGTGCCGTACCCTCAAGCGTAATTTCCTGGCCCTTCTGCGCTAGTTTGCTCAGGGCCACGCCCGGCGGCAGGATGGTGGCGAGTTCCGAGAGCAAACGCACCGGCGAATTGCGATCCGCCTGAATATCTTCAAACGCCTTTTGACGCGCGAGCAGCGCATCGATATGAGTTTTCACCCCTTGAATTTCAATGATCTGTGCTTCGTAAAGCCTAATTTCTTGCTCCAACACCGCAATATTGTCTTGTTGTGCGGCTATGGAGTAACGCAATGAACCATACATTGCAAGCGCTGTGGCTCCCCCCAGAATGAGGGTCAACACCACAGATGCATTGAATTGGTCTTGCTTGAATTGGCGCAAGGCCTCACGGTGCGGCAAGAGATTGAACGCAATCACAAGCTAAACCTCCGCAAGGCCAAGCCACAGGCACCGATGAAAAGTGGCGCATTGTGCAGGCAGGGGTTGTTTCGCAATGGGGGCGCTAGTCGCATGCCCTCAAAAGGGTTGATCAAGGTACAAGGCGACTGCATCGCCCTGGACATAGCAGCGGCTAAACCGGGAAGCATGGCACCGCCGCCGCTTAGAAAAATCTGACTCACTTTGCTGTAGGGCGTACTATTAAAGATGAACTGTATGCCGCGCTCCAGCAACTTTGCGGTAGCGCCAACATAAGGCAGCAGTACCGATGATTCAAAATCCTGCGCCAATGCACCCGAAATTTTTTTGGTTTCCGCCTCGCCATCGGATAAGCGGTAGTGCGCGGCAATGCGCTGGGTCAACTGATCACCTCCAAGGGCGAGGTCACGTTCATACACGATCGCTTCGCCGACAGTCACCTGCATCAGCGTACGGCCGGCACCTACTTTAAGTAAAAGTACCACCGCGTTTTTCTGAGCCGGCAAATGGAGGTCCGCCAGTCGCCTGGTCGCCAGACGCAAAGCACAGGATTGCACGTCCACCACGCTGACTTCTAATTCGACCAATTCAACCAGCTCCTCTAGGCTTTGAACGCGGTCACGGCGGGCTGCGGCAATTAACACGTCCACCATTTCCGCGCGCTGTGGGTTGGGGCCTACGGTGCAAAAATCTAGGCTGACCTCATCCAAAGGGAAGGGAATATATTGCCGCGCCTCTTCCTCGACCTGCGCCTGCATGTCATCGGGGCTCAAATCGGCTTGCACCATAATTTTTTTGGTGATAACAGCAGACGATGGCAAAGCCAAAGCGACTTTTTGGGCTCTTATCCGGTTTTCCTGCAACAAGGAACGCAGCGCCTCTGCTACCTGATGCATCTTGACTATATGACCGTCAACAACATGGCCGCTGGGCAGCCGGATACTGGCCAGCTGCTCCAAAACAGGCTGCTCCATGGATCCACTGAGGCCTACGACTTTGATGCCCCACGCGCTGATGTCCATCCCAAGAAATGCTTCCTGACGTCGACTAAAGAGTGACTTCAAATCCATGACTTCAACCTCAATTGATGAAACTTTAATCTTCTTTTCGGTAATATTTATTAATAGTACATTTAAATCCAGGAAATCTTGCATGCATCGTTGCAGATTTTTCCCCTTCGCGGCTGCGCTACCATAGGGTTCCTGCTGTTTGCGGCGCTGTTTAAAGCGCAGTGGTGGGAGTTTTCTGGCCAAGGCCTTGCGCATATCGCGAAAGAAGCTTTGGGTTTTTACGCTTTAGACCTTGGTATTCATGGCCGAATCGCCTCCTCCTCCTCCATCTGCTAAGCCTGCAAAGAAAAAAGCGTCAGGCACGCGCACCATTTGGGGCTGGATGGGCTATGTGCTTCTGTCCCTGGCAGGGCTCGCTGCGGCAGGTGTGGCCTCGATTCTGTTGGTGGTCGCCATCGTGATGGCGCTGGCTTACCCTAATTTGCCCGATATTTCGGATTTGGAGGATTACCACCCCAAGCTTCCTTTGCGGGTGTTTTCGTCCGAAGGGGACTTGATCGGAGAATTCGGCGAAGAGCACCGGACGATGACGCCCATCAATGAAATTCCGCTGGTCATGAAAAATGCGATTTTGGCGATAGAGGATGCGCGATTTTTCCAGCACGGCGGGGTGGATTATGTGGGCATGGTGCGCGCGGCGGCGGCCAATGTGGGGCGCTCGAAAAGCCAGGGCGCATCGACTATCACCATGCAGGTGGCGCGCAATGTGTACTTATCGTCCGAAAAAACCTTTACCCGCAAAATTTACGAAATATTGCTGACTTTTAAACTCGAACACAACCTCAGCAAAGACCAGATTCTGGAAATCTATATGAACCAGATTTTTCTAGGGAATCGGGCCTACGGCTTTGCCGCTGCCTGCGAAACCTATTTCGGCAAGCCCCTGAAAAATATCAGCATTGCCGAGGCTGCGATGCTGGCCGGTTTGCCCAAGGCACCGTCGGCCTATAACCCCATCAAGAACCCGCGCCGAGCGCGCATTCGCCAGCAATACATTATTGAGCGCATGCTGGAGAACGGTTTCATTTCGGCCGAGGAGGCCACAAGCGCTAAGGCCGAGATCTTGCATGTGCAAACCGCCGCCAGCCGCCCGCAGGTGCATGCCGAATTCCTGGCCGAGATGGTGCGCCAACTGATGTACGACCAATATGGCGATCAAACCTACACCCGGGGTCTGGATGTGGTCACCACGGTCAGCAGTGCGCAGCAGGAGGCCGCTTACAAAGCGCTGCGCCGTGGCATCATGGACTTTGAGCGGCGTCAGGTCTATCGCGGGCCGGAGAAATTCATCAAGCTACCCAGCGACGCGCAGGAGTTGGAAGATGCGATTGATGAGGCGCTGGACGAGCATGCTGACAATGGCGACGTGCTGGCGGCGGTGGTCTTGCAGGCCGATGGCAAGCGCGTACTGGCCCAAAGACAGGCCGGCGAGGTGGTAGAAATTAGCGGCGAAGGCCTGAAGCCGGCCCAGTCAGGCCTGTCGGACAAGGCGGCGCCCAACATCAAAATCCGTCCGGGTGCCATCATCCGCGTGTCCAAGTCACTGAAAGGCTCCTGGGAAATTACGCAGTTACCGGAAGTCGAGGGCGCTTTTTTTGCGATGGACCCGCGCGACGGCGCAATCAAGGCGCTGGTGGGTGGCTTCGATTACGGAAAAAACAAATTCAACCACGTGACCCAGGCCTGGCGCCAACCGGGCTCCAGTTTCAAGCCTTTCATCTATTCGGCGGCTTTGGAAAAAGGATTTACCCCCACCACGGTGATCAACGACATGCCCTTGTTTTTTGATGCCGGCACCACCGGCGGGCAACCCTGGGAACCGAAAAACTATGACGGAACGTTTGAAGGCCCGATGCCGCTGCGCAAAGCGCTGGCCAAGTCCAAGAACATGATTTCCATCCAGATTTTGCAGTCCATAGGCACGCAGTATGCGCAGGACTGGATTAGCCGCTTTGGTTTCGATGCTGAGAAGCACCCGCCCTATCTCACCATGGCGCTGGGCGCCGGTTCGGTGACGCCCATGCAACTGGCAACCGGCTACTCGGTCTTCGCCAACGGTGGTTATCGGGTCAGCCCGTGGCTTATTTCCCGGGTCAGCGAACAGCGCGGCAAAATATTGCTGGAAACGGCTAGGCCCGTGCTGGGCGAAGCCAATGTCGCCATCGAGCCGCGCAATGCCTTTTTGATGTCCAGTCTGTTGCAAGAGGTAACGCGCTCGGGTACCGCAGCCAAGGCCCAAGCTACGCTTAAGCGTCCCGACATTTACGGCAAAACCGGCACCACCAACGACTCCATGGATGCCTGGTTTGCGGGATACCACCCCACGCTAACCGCGGTGACCTGGATAGGTTACGACACACCGCGCAAGCTCGGCGATAAAGAAACCGGTGGCGGCCTAAGCCTGCCGGTCTGGATCAGCTTTATGGAAACCGCTTTGAGAAACGTGCCCATCATGGAGCCAGAGGCGCCAGAAGGCATTGTGCGGGTCAGCAACGAGTGGTATTACGAAGAGTTTTCTAAGGGTACCGGCATTGGCGCTGTAGGCGCTGTAGGCGCTGGTGACAAAGCTCCTGTTGGGGCTCCTTTTCTAAGGGTACCGGCATAGGCGCTGTAGGCGCTGGTGACAAAACCCCTGCGGGGGCCCCGGCCCCCGCCGCCTCCCGGCCAATGACGCCGTCCGAAGAACAGCGCAGTATTTTGGATTTGTTCAGAAACTGATTAGGGCGCAAATTGCAAGTTCACACCCGCCTGCGCGCTGGCATCACTGGCTAACAGTGCAAAAAAATCGCCCTGCCCTTTGGTGTCCTGCCAGCGGCCCTCGCGCCAGCAAAAATGGTAGCCACCCGAGCGCGAGGCCATCCAAACCTCGTGCAAAGGTTTTTGCAGATTGATGATGATCTGGCTGCGGTTGGCAAACACCAAAGTCACCATGGCGCCTACGCGCTGGTTGTCAATATCGGCCGTGCCCTCATCGTTGATGACATCGCACACAGTTTCAACGCTGCGCAAGAGGGATTCGGCCAGGTCCATGAAATCGGGGTCGGTCATTACAATTTCACCATGTCAAAAACAAAAAAATTAAAAAACACCTGGTGCCTGTGCCTAGCGGCCACTGTGCTGCTGAGCGCCTGCGGGCAAAAGGGGCCCTTATTTCTGCCGCCTAAAGCAGCCAGCGTCAACAGCCCTTGCCAAACTCCTACAAGTCACACCATAACGGATCGGCAGCCTAGCTGCCGCGCAGCATGAACAATACCTTGCCCGGAGCTCCCTATTTCCACTATGGCGACAAAGGCCTGATGGTGGAGGACCTCGCCCTTGACGCCCTCGCCCAAGAACACGGAACGCCTTTGTATGTCTATTCCAAAGCGTCTATGGTGGGGGCGCTGGCTGCCTACCAGGCCGGGTTTGCGGGACGCAAAGCGCAGATTTGCTATGCCATGAAGGCCAATTCCTCGCTGGGGGTATTGCAAGTTTTTGCGCGCGCCGGTTGCGGTTTTGATATTGTGTCGGGAGGCGAGTTGGCGCGGGTGCGTGCAGCCGGCGGCGTTCCGGCCAAAGTCATTTTTTCGGGCGTCGGCAAAACCCGCTCTGAAATGCGCGAGGCGCTGGCCGCGGGCATTGGCTGCTTCAATGTGGAAAGCGAAGCGGAGATCGAGGTCCTGAACGGCGTCGCAGTATCTATGGGCGTGCGCGCGCCCATCAGCATGCGCGTCAACCCCAATGTAGACCCCAAAACCCATCCCTATATTTCCACCGGCCTCAAAGCTCCTCGCTGGGGGTATTGCAAGTTTTTGCGCGCGCCGGTTGCGGTTTTGACATTGTGTCTGGCGGCGAGTTGGCGCGGGTGCGTGCAGCCGGTGGCGATCCGGCCAAAGTCATTTTTTCGGGCGTCGGCAAAACCCGCTCTGAAATGCGCGAGGCGCTGGCCGCGGGCATTGGCTGCTTCAATGTGGAGAGCGAAGCGGAGATCGAGGTCCTGAACGGCGTCGCAGTGTCTATGGGCGTGCGCGCGCCCATCAGCATCCGGGTCAACCCCAATGTGGACCCCAAAACCCATCCCTATATTTCCACCGGTCTCAAAGGCAGTAAATTTGGAATCGCCCACGATCGCACCCTGGCGATATACCGGCACGCTGCCGCGCAACCGGGCTTGCGTATTGTGGGGATTGACTGCCATATCGGCTCGCAAATCACCGAAGAGGCGCCCTACCTGGACGCAGCCGACCGTATGCTTGATCTGGTGCAGGCGATTGAAGCGGCAGGCATTGCCTTGGAGCATATTGATTTCGGCGGCGGCTTGGGCATTCAATACCAAGACGAGGCGCCACCGGCGGCCGATGCGCTGTGGGCCAAATTGCTGCAAAAAATCGATGCGCGCGGCTTGGGCGACCACACTTTGATGATCGAGCCGGGTCGCTCCTTGGTGGGTAATGCTGGCGTGTGCCTCACTGAAGTGCTCTACCTCAAGCCAGGCGAGCAGAAAAACTTCTGCATCGTGGATGCCGCCATGAACGACTTGCCGCGCCCCGCCATGTACCAGGCTTACCATGCGATTGTTCCACTGGCGCAACCAAAAACCCCGGTTCCGGCTAGCGTGTATGACGTGGTCGGGCCGGTATGCGAAAGCGGCGATTGGATTGGCCGGGATCGGACATTAGCGGTGCAGCCCGGCGAGCGACTAGCGGTGATGTCCGCCGGGGCGTATTGCATGAGCATGGCCAGCAACTACAACACCCGCACCCGCGCCGCCGAGGTCTTGGTGGACGGCGACCGGGCGACCGTCATCCGCCAGCGGGAGTCGCTTACGGACTTGTTCCGGGGCGAGCAGTTGTGCGCATGAATCGGCGGCGCAAGCGCCAGGCCAGCAATACCCCGATGATGGCGGCATAAATCGCCACCTGGTCAAAGTTGCGCTTACCCGCGCGCATCCAGAAAAAATGCAAGATAGCCAGCAAGGCGATCAGATACACCGCCCGGTGCAGACTACGCCAGCGCGCCGCGCCCATCCAGCGGATGGCCGCATTGAAAGACGTCAGCGCCAGAGGAAGCAAGAGCACCAAGGCCAGCAACCCGACAAGAATAAAAGGGCGCTTGGGAATATCGAGCAGGATGTCTTCCCACTGCCCGCTCTGGTCTAGCCAGGCATAGGCGAGGAAATGCAATAACGCATAGAAAAATACGAACAGGCCCAGCATGCGGCGAAAACGGGCCAGGCCCACCCAGCCCATAGACTCGCGCAAAGGAGTCACCAGCAAAAGCACACAGAGCATGCGCAGTGTCCACAGGCCGGTGCCGCGTAACAGCGCTTCAGCCGGATTGGCCCCCAGCGCATCCTGCAGCAAGGCAAATAGCAAATAAGCCAATGGCAGCAAGGCCAGCAGAAAAACACAAGGTTTGGCAAAGCGCGAAGCGAGGGCGCGCTGCATCATCACGGCGGACAACAGCGGCGCTCAGTAGAACTTTGTCAAATCCAAGCCGGTGTACAACTGACCTACCTGCGCTTGGTAGCCGTTAAACATCAACGTCTTGCGCTTTTTGCCAAAAATGCCGTCTTCGCCGAGCCGCCGCTCGGTGGCCTGGCTCCAGCGCGGGTGATCCACTTCAGGGTTGACGTTGGAATAAAAGCCATACTCTTGCGGCGCGGCCTTGTTCCAGGCGGTGGCCGGTTGGCGCTCGCTAAAACGGATTTTGACAATGCTCTTGGCACTCTTAAATCCATATTTCCAGGGCACCACCAGACGCACTGGCGCGCCGTTCTGGTTGGGCAATATTTCGCCATACATGCCAAAGGCCAACAGCGTCAGCGGATGCATGGCCTCGTCCAAGCGCAAGCCCTCGGTATACGGCCAGTCCAGCGTGCGGCTACCCACAAAAGGCATGGTTTTGGGGTCCGCCAGGGTCACAAACTCTACATATTTAGCGCTACCCAATGGCTCTACCCGCTTGATCAGCTCAGCCAGCGAGTAGCCCACCCAGGGGATGACCATAGACCAGCCCTCGACGCAGCGCAGCCGGTAAATACGCTCCTCCATCGGGCTTAATGCCAGTAGGTCCTCCAAGGCGTCCTCCAAGGCCCAGCGTCCGGGTTTTTTAACCAGACCCTCAATATCCACCGTCCAGGGCGTGGTTTTCAGGGTATGGGCATTGGCGGCCGGGTCGGACTTGTCGGTGCCGAACTCGTAAAAATTGTTGTAGCCGGACGCGTCTTTGTAAGCCGTCAGTTTGTCCATGGCCTGCGCACCAGGCAGCGCGCTAGCCTTGGCAGGCAGCGGAGCCAATTTGCCAGGCCTTTGCGCCGGCGCAAGCGCTTGGGCTGCGCCGATGGAGGGCATGGTACCCAGGGCTAGGGCGCTGGTACTGGCGAGCAAATGGCGTAGCGCGCCGCGGCGGCCTTGCACCCATTCGCGGGGGGTGATGTCAGAACTTTGAAGTTTCACAGGGGCTCCAGGCAAAAAACTATGCCGCCGCAAGCACCCTAGGGGCGGGTGCGCGCCAGGCCAGGCACGCTTAACGCAGACCGGCCACGTAATCCGCTAGGGCCTTGATTTCGCGGTCATTGAGCTTGGCCGCAATCTGGCTCATTTGCAAGTTGTTTTTGCGCACACCATCACGGAACGCGGTCAACTGGGCCGCCGCATATTCGGCATGCTGGCCACCGATGCGCGGGTACTGCGCGGGGATGCCAGCACCATTGGGGCTGTGGCAACCGGCACAGGCCGGCACTTGGCGGTCAGCGATGCCGCCGCGGTAAATTCTTTCGCCCAAAGCCACATTTTCTCTGTCCTTGGCAAAACCGGTCTTCGCGGCTTTGCTTTCCAGCCAGAAAGAGATATTGCGCATATCGTCTTCGGACAAGGCGCTGGCAAAACCCTGCCAGATTTGTATTCCTGAAGTTGTTTCACCAAATACTGGGGGTGCTGCTGCGCCAGTTTGGGGAAAGTCGGCGTGCCCGAATTACCGTCTGCCCCATGGCAGGCCGCGCACACCGCGGTAAAGCTGGCTTCGCCTTTTGCCAGATCGGGTTTGGCGGCTTTGGCAGGCTCAGCGCCTTGGGCCGGGGCGAAAAACGCGCTGGTAAGCATGGCTGCGACGAGAAACAATGGGGCAAACGACTTCATGGTGCTAGGGCTCTTTGGTAGGGCAAAAACCCTGACATTCTACAATGCGACCCTGGGCCTGCCCGCCACAACAACCACAAGCCCATGACCATCCCACGCCTACCCACTCCGGCCCAGCCAGCCATCGCCGCCGCCGCGCCCAAGAGCGCGGCCCTGCAAGCGCTGGGCTGGTTGCACACGGCGCGATTTCTGACCACCGCGCCGCAATTGCATTTTTTACCGGAATTGGACGTGCCGGAAATTGCTTTTGTCGGGCGCTCCAATGCCGGTAAATCTACCTGCATCAACACCTTAACCCAGCAAAAACAACTGGCTTTTGCCTCCAAACGTCCCGGGCGCACCCAGCACATCAATCTGTTTGCCTTGGGCAAACAAGGCGTGATGGACGCAGTGCTCACCGATTTGCCTGGCTATGGCTACGCGGCCGTGCCCAAGCAGGACAAGATCCGCTGGCAACAAGTCATGGCCAATTACCTGGTCACCCGGAAGAATTTGCAAGCTATTGTGCTGATGTGCGACCCGCGCCACGGGATGACCGAATTGGACGAAATATTGCTCGACGTCATCCGCCCCCGGGTGGAAGAAGGTTTGAAATTCTTGGTGGTACTGACCAAGGCCGACAAACTGACCCGCAGCGAGGGCGCGAAAGTCTTGTCGATTACGAAGTTGCAAGCCGGCGGTGGTGAAGTGCGGCTTTTTTCGGCCACCAAGCGCACTGGCTTGGAGGCCGTGGCCACGCTTTTGTGGGATTGGGCCCACCCTGCTAGCCTAGCGCCGCTAGCGCTTGAACCGACGTCTAGTTGACAACCAGGTGTGCAGGCTATGTCAGAGCCTAGCCTGAAGCGTAGATACTGTGCGCACCCGGCGGGCGCGTCTTAAAGCGCTTGTGTACCCAGTAATACTGAGCCGGGTCCTGGTCAACCCATTGCTCAATGCATTGGTTCATGCGCAAGGTATCGGCTTGCAAGTCCTCGCTGGGGAAATCCGCCCACACATCGCTCAATCGGACCTCATAACCACCGGGAACCAGGCGGCTGACCAAGGTGCAGACACGCGCGCGTCCAAGCTTGGCAAAACGCGCCAGTGTCGGCACGGTAGCGGCAGGCACGCCGTAAAACGCAACCCATAGCGCCCCCTCGGCGCCGAAATCCATATCCGGCGACAGATGCAGCCGGATGCCTTTGCGCAATCCGCGCAGCACCGGTTGGGGGCCGTCTTTGCGGGCAATCGAGTGCACCTTACCCGAACGATTGCGACCTCGCACCATCCATTCTTCGGCCCACACCTGGGTCAAGGGCACATAAATGCAAGCGGTGCTGATTTGCTGCAACTCGGTAATTACCACGCCGCCAACATCCAGACCCACCATATGCGGTGCCAAAAATATCAAGGGCTCGGGGTTTTCCAGTTCGACCAGCGCCCCGTCAAAATGGATGCGTTCGCGCAGCAAGGCCACAGGCGCGTGCCATAACCAGGCGCGGTCCAGCAAAGCTTGGGCAAAAAGACGGAAGTGTCTGCGTGCAATAGCCCTGCGCTGCGCCACGTCCAAGTGCCCAAAGCAGGCCGCAAGATTGGCCTGCACGACCGCGCGACGGCGACGGGCAAAGACATACAAGAGCATTCCCAGGGCGCTGCCTATCGCGCGCAAAACCGGCAGCGGCACATAAGCCAGCAACTGCATGACCCGGATCAAGGGGTTCACGCAAGCGGCTCCTGGCGGGGTTGCTTGAAGCGCTCGTAGCCCCACAAGTACTGGGCCGGGCATTGGCGCACCAAGCCCTCCATGGCGCTGTTGACCTGGGCCACCATGCAAGCCAGATCTGCTTGCAAGTCCACCTCCAGCTTGCATGCATGGATGCAATAGCCCTGCCCCCAGGGCAAGCGCTCTCCCCAGGCCACAACCACATCGGCGCCGGTTTGCAAGACCAGTTTGGCAGCCAGGGTTTGCAAGACCAGTTTGGCAGCCAGGGTCATGGTGTAGGCCGGGCGGCCCCAGACCGGTGACCAAATGCCCATGCCCAAGGGCGGCACCTGGTCGGGCAAGAGGCCGACGGCCTCGCCCTTGCGCAAAGCCTTGAGCAATTTACGCACGCCCTGTAAATTCGTGGGCACGGTCAGCATGCCCTGGCGTCTGCGCGAGGCCTGCAGCATGGCCGCCAACCAAGCTTGGCGCGCCGGACGGTACAGCACCGTCATAGGCCCATAGCGCTCACCAAACAGCGCCGCCGCAGAGGGCGCTGTCACTTCAAAACAGCCTAAGTGTGGGGTCAAAAAAATCACGCCGCGCCCGCTGGTGTAAGCGGCCTGAACCGCCTCTTGCCCGTCCCACTGCACCGGTACCGGCGCGCCAAACCACAAGCGGGGCGATTCCAACACGCTGCACCCGGCATGCCCAATAGCGCCAAGGGCCTCGCGCCAGCCATAGCCGGCCTGCTGCAACTGGGTGTGAAAACGCTGGCGGTAATCCTGCGAAAACCCATAGCTTAAATAACCCAGCAGCCAACCGACGCCGTGCAATAGCCACAGAGGGCAGCGCGCGAGCAGACGGATCAAAAATGGCATAGGGCTTTGCTAGAATGAAAGGGTCGCCGAGTTAAACGAGCAACTTGCAGGGCGACGACATGATCGACCGGCCTTGCCGGCCAATTGTGCCTTGTCCTTCGGGTCAAATCTGCTAAAGCGTTCGCCAGCTCCCGGGATTGGCAACGCATGTCAACCTCACATTTTTTAGGAGAGCAACCATGGCGAACGATTTTCTTTTTACCTCCGAGTCGGTGTCCGAAGGGCATCCCGACAAAGTATCCGACCAGATTTCGGATGCGATTTTGGACGCGATTTTCAAACAAGACCCCAAATCCCGCGTCGCCGCGGAAACCCTTTGCAACACCGGTCTGGTGGTGCTGGCCGGTGAGATCACCACCAATGCGCATGTGGATTACATTCAGGTAGCTCGCGACACCATCAAGCGCATCGGCTACGACAACACCGAATACGGTATCGACTACAAAGGCTGCGCCGTGCTGGTCGCCTACGACAAGCAATCCAATGACATCGCCCAAGGCGTGGACCACGCCAGTGACGACCACCTGAACACCGGCGCCGGTGACCAGGGCCTGATGTTCGGCTACGCCTGCAACGAAACGCCCGAGCTGATGCCCGCGCCGATTTACTATGCCCACCGCCTGGTCGAGCGCCAGGCCCAGTTGCGCAAAGACGGGCGCCTGCCGTTTTTGCGTCCGGATGCCAAAAGCCAGGTGACCATGCGCTACGTCAACGGCAAGCCGCACAGCATTGACACCGTCGTGCTGTCCAGCCAGCACAGCCCTGAGATGAGCAATGGCACGACCATGAAGCAAGAATTCATCGACGCGGTGATCGAAGAAATCATCAAACCGGTCTTGCCCAAAGAGTGGCTCAAAGACACCCGCTACCTGGTCAACCCCACCGGCCGCTTTGTGGTCGGCGGGCCGCAAGGCGACTGCGGCCTGACCGGACGCAAAATCATTGTGGACACCTATGGCGGCGCCTGCCCGCACGGCGGCGGCGCGTTCTCCGGTAAAGATCCCCACGGCGGCGGCGCGTTCTCCGGTAAAGATCCCACCAAGGTGGACCGCTCCGCAGCCTATGCCGCGCGCTATGTGGCCAAGAACATTGTGGCGGCCGGTCTGGCCACGCAATGCCAGATCCAGGTGGCCTATGCCATTGGCGTGGCCAAGCCCATGAACGTTACGGTCTATACCGAAGGCACCGGTGTGATTTCTGACGAAAAAATCGCCGCACTGGTCAGTGAACATTTTGACCTGCGCCCCAAAGGCATCATCCAGATGCTAGACCTGCTACGCCCGATTTACGAGAAAACCGCGTCCTACGGCCACTTCGGCCGTGAAGAACCCGAATTCACCTGGGAACGTACGGACAAAGCGAGCGCGCTGCGTGCAGCGGCAGGCCTGTAAAACAACAGACGCATGAAGCTGCAGACACAACGCCTGATAGACCGCTGGCTGGGCCAGTTGCTATGTAGCGTGGTGTCGGGCTGGGTGCAGCTCTGCGGTTTATGGCGCAAGCCTGCGGTGATGCCGCAGGATGCGCGCCATATTCTGGTCATCCTGTTGTCGGAAATGGGCAGCATCGTCTTAGCCGGTCCGATGTTTGGCGCGCTACGCCAGCGCTACCCGCAAGCGGCCATCCATATTCTGCAACTGAAAAAAAACCAAGAAGTCACTCGCTTGCTGTCGCTTACCGAAGCAGCGTACATGCATACGATCGACGACAGCGGCGGCCTTGCGCTGGTGGGCGACATCCTGCGCGTGAGCGCACAACTGCGCGCTTTGGGTGTTGACGCGGTGATCGACTGCGAATTGTTTTCCCGCGTCAGCGCGCTGCTGTCCTTTGCCTGCGGCGCCCCGGTGCGCAGCGGTTTTACCCCGCATACGCAGGAAGGCCTGTACCGGGGCAGCTTTATTACGCATGCGATTCCCTACAACCCTTACCAGCACATCAGCTTGCAATTTTTATCGCTGGTCGATGCCCTGCAGGCGGACAGCCTACCGCGCAATAAAGCGGCGCCCATCCGGGCGGTACCCCAAGACAGCGCTTTGTCCGTACCGTTTACGCCCGAAGAACTTTTGGCTTACCAGGACACATTGGGGCAGGACCATCCGGCCACCCAAGCCAAACGCCTGGTGCTCCTGTATGCCGGTGGCGGAATCCTGCCCGAGCGCGCCTGGCCGCAAGCGCACTATGCGCGCGTGGCGCAAGGGCTGTGCCACAAGGGCTACGCGGTCGGCTTGATTGGCCTCAAAGACGATGCCGCTTTAGCGCAACATCTAAAGACCCAGGTCGGCAGTGATTTATGCATCGACCTGACCGGCTACACCCGCAGCATCCGCGAGCTCTTGATGTTGTTTTATGCCGCCGATTTGCTCATCACCAACGACGGCGGTCCTGGCCATTTCGCCACTTTGACGCCGATCCAAACCATGGTTTTTTTCGGACCCGAAACTGGCAAGCTGTATGGACCGCTAGGCAAGCGTAATGTGGTGCTTGAATCGGGTATCGCCTGCTCGCCCTGCCTGAGCGCCTACAACCACCGCCTGACCTTTTGCGATGGCGACAACCAGTGCCTCAAACGCATTACGCCGGATCCGGTGCTGGACCAGGCGCTGGCCTTTTTGCAAGCGCAGCGTGGTGCGCAGGTGACGGCGCCCGGCGCATGAGCGCGCAAGCCCTCGGGCGTGACCGCCTGCTGGTCCTGCTGCGCTGGCTGCTGGGTATCCGCTACATCAAATTCGGCATGGTCGGGGCCAGTGGCACCGTCGTCAATATCGCCGTGCTCTATCTGGGCCACGAGTATGTGTTTCAAAGCCTGGAGGGACCCCAGGGCAAGCCTTACGCCTCACTGGCACTGGCTATTGCGGTGGCCACCGTCAATAACTTCACGTGGAACCGCCTCTGGACCTGGGCCGACCGTGTGCAGCAGATGCCCAGCGAAGCGGGCATAGACCCCTTGCCTCCTACGAGTTTGGCCGTGCAGTTGTTCCAATACGCACTGGCGTCCTGGTTTGGCATCGGCCTGCAATACGTACTCACCCTCTGGTTGGCGCACAGCATGCATTACATGCTGGCCAATGTGATTGCCATCGTCATCGCCAGCCTAAGTAATTTCTTAGCCAACGACCGCTGGACCTTTCGCAAGCGCTAGAGTGCTCCGCATGGTGTCCATCACGCAGCCCCGCACATCCGCTACAGAAGAGGGCGCACTCTGGCTCTGGTGGGTCTTGCTTTTTTGCGCAGTAGGTCTGTATTTTTTCGGACTCGGCAGTCCTTATGCACCGACCAATGGTGACGAAATGGTCTATATCCATATCGCCCGCCTCACAGCAGCATCGGGGCATTGGCTGCCGCTGGTATCGGACCTGGAGAATATGCGCAACACCAAACCACCCTTGCTGTTCTGGCAAGCCATCGCCAGCGGCGATTGGAGCGCACAAGGTAGTTTGTTTTCTCTGCGCTGGCCCAGCGTGGCCTACACCTTGCTAACCGCCGCCGCTTTGGGCTGGATAGCACTGCGCATCAGTGGCCAATGGCGTACCGCGCTGCTGGCAGCGATCATTTTTTTGGCCTTTTTTTCCACCTACCGCTATAGCCGGGTGTACCTGACCAGCGCGCCCGAAACTTTTTGGCTGGCCTTGCCTATGTGGTATCTGTTATGGCAACAAACTGCGCCTACGCGCAGCGCACCGCCACCGGCCGCATTACCTTCCCAGGCCGGCCAGTGGTCCGCTCCGGCCTACCTGCTGGCGGGCCTGGTCATGGGCGTGGGGCTTTTGTACAAGTCCTTCGCCCTCATCGCGCCAGCTGCCGCCACGCTGGGCTGCGCCTTGTGGCTGAGCCAAGGAAGCCTGCGCTTCAAACCCTTGGTGCGCACGGCAGCGGGCGTGGGTTTCAGCGTGGTCGTCGCACTAGGCGTTTTCTCACTCTGGTTTGTGCTGGACCCCGATCCGCGAGCCGTATGGCAGGAGTTCGTGATCGGCGAAAACGCCGGCAAGCTGCAAACCGGCGGCTATTGGCAAGCGGCCTTGAACGGGGACTATCCCCTATGGCAGCAAGCCTTGGCCTACCCGGAAAACGCCGGACTGCTGCTGCCAGTGGCACTAGGCCTGTGCTGGTACGCACTGCGCTGCGCTTGGCTTGGCCATGGGCGGGCCTGGGCCGGTCAACCCCAGGGCACGCTTTTGATCTGGCTGCTGGTGTGGTTGCTGGTCTTTAGCATCCCCAGCCAACGCTCAGCGCGCTACGTCATTGCGGCCATGCCGGCCTTTGCCATCCTGCTGGCGATGTACTGGGAACGCCTGGCACGCGGCTGGTTTTTTACCGTTTTACTGATCGGCGCGATCGCTTTGACACTGTTAGCCCGCATTGGCTGGGTTATGCACGGCTTGGGCATAGGCACAGACCTTGAGCTAGGCATCACTCTGATGTGCGCCGCGCTGGGCTTGGCCGCCTGCCTTGGCGGCTTCTTGGACGCGCGCTGGACGCGCAACAGCGCCTTGGCCGCCACGCTGGCGCTGTACGCCTGTTTCAGTGCTATGACCGCACCACTGGCTGGCGCGCAAGCGGGCTATAGCGCAGCCATTCAGGCGCGCATGCAAAAGCTGCGTATCGCAGTGCCCAATGGCTTTAACCTACGTCATTGCGGCCATGCCGGCCTTTGCCATCCTGCTGGCGATGTACTGGGAGCGCCTGGCGCGCGGCTGGTTTTTTGCCGTTTTACTGATCGGTGCGATTGCTTTGACACTGTTAGCCCGCATTGGCTGGGTTATGCACGGCTTGGGCATAGGCACAGACCTGGAGCTAGGCATCACCTTGATGTGCGCCGCGCTGGGCTTGACCGCCTGCCTTGGCGGCTTCTTGGACGCGCGCTGGACGCGCAACAGCGCCTTGGCCGCTACGCTGGCGCTGTACGCCTGTTTCAGTGCTATGACCGCACCACTGGCTGGCGCGCAAGCGGGCTATAGCGCAGCCATTCAGGCGCGCATGCAAAAGCTGCGTATCGCAGTGCCCAATGGCTTTAACGGGCAATACGAGCGCTTTGCCTTTTTGCTGCCGGGCAGTACCCTGGTCCCCTATGACGTCGAAGGTCGCAACACCGCAAGCCTGCGCCCGGATCTGCCTGCCGCAGAACGCCTTGACTATTTGCTGGAACGCTTTGACGCGGTGGTGTGGATCGACGCCGAAACAGCGCAGACGCCATTAACTTGCCTACCGCGCTGCGCGCTGCTGGCGCAGCGCTGGCATGTGAAAAGCCGCCACCGCGCTGGGGAAGTAAGCTTATCCAATGTGTGGCAGCCCCAGGAGTGGTTGTTTGGCAAAGAGCGCTTAATCATCAGCAAGCCCTGAAACGCCGGCATCGCCTGTTAGGTGCTCTGGCGTTTGCGGTAGCGCACGAGCGCGTAGCCATGCAGGCCGACGAACAACCAGGGATCGAGCACCGCGTCCCACAAATTACCGGTGGGCCAACGGGACACCCAAAACAAGGCCAGTACCGGCAGCAGCACTTTGGATGGTGCTTGCATCAGCGTCGCTGCGCGGCCACTTGCGATCCAGGGCCACAGCGCCACCAGCAAAACCAAGCCAAAAGCCAGAGGATGAAAACCCCAGGCATACAGGCTCCAGGGTAAATAAGCAAAGACATCGAGCAGCAGCAACCAGCCCATGGCTATGCCCACAAGCGCATAGCGGTCTTGCCATGCAAAGCTGCGCTGTCTGGAACTAGCAGGGTCAGGGTATTGCACGCTTTGGGGCCATCGGCGCTGCACCAGACTGCGCCATAGGTAGCTTAGGGCCAAGCCAATCGCCATGAGACTGGGCGTCTGAAATGCCAGCCCCAGCCAATAGCTCAGGCCCCAGGGGCCGGGAATGCAAGCCCACAATGCACATGCCAGGGCCACCAGGCGACCCTTGTCGCGCACCCAGCGCGCATCAACGCATTGCAGCAGGGCCGTGACGAGCGCGGCCAACACCAAGGCCCAGCCCGCTTGCCTAAGCAGGGGCAGCAAAGCCGGCTGCGGCAACAGGGGTGCGGCATCCTGCACCAGACGCATCCAATAAGGCCCATCTACCCAGCTCATGGGCTACCTTTGCCCGTGGCTGCCCCGGCCTGGGCTACCCAGGCAAATCGCTGCCAGGCAATCGACTGGCGCTGGTCGGTATAGCTCACCCAGACCTGGCCATCGACCATGGCCATGGCCGGGTAGGAGTATTCGTGTCCGGGTGGCCCGTTTTCTAAATCCACCATGCTGCTCCATAGGCCTGCGTCCGCCGAGGACGCCATGCGCAAGCGGTCACGGCCGCTTTTTTGCGGGTTGTACACCAGCAAGTGCTGCCCGCCTGCCGTCAGTGTGGCGACGCTGGCATTGGGGTTATTCAGGGGCAAATCTTCGGCGTCTGACCACTGCACGCCGCCATCGCGGGTCCGGGCCACACGGATGCTGCCCGAGGGCCCGCTATCACGCATGAAAGCCAGCCAATCGCGCTCACCTATCGCCAGCAAAGCCGGTTGCAGCATTTGGCCTTGGGTCGAGATAGGCGCCATACCGCGCAATGCGCCCTGCGCATCCAAGCGAAGCGCCACCGGGTATTTGCGCGCCAGTTCAAAGTAGGCTGGCAACACCAGGCCGCCGTCGCCCAAGGGCAAAGGGGCGGTGCGCACCAGGTAGCTGGTATTCCAAAGCCAGGACAATGGCAACACCGCCTCAGCCTCCCAGGCCCACGGCGCCTGCGGCGTGGGTGCAGCCTGACGCAAATGCACCACCCGCCCTGCCGCCCAGCCACCTAAACCGGTGGCCACGACAAACAA
>CANNEW010000006.1 GCA_947503685.1 Comamonadaceae bacterium
CATGGCTTGGCGTTATTCGATCATGAACAGGGCTTGCCCGTATTCCACTGCCTGACCGTTTTCGCACAATGCCTGAACCACTTTGCCGGATTTGTCCGCTTCAATCTCGTTGAGAATTTTCATGGCTTCAATAATGCAGATAGTCTCACCCGCCTTGACCATGTCGCCGACATCCACAAACGCTTTGGCGCCGGGGGAGGAGGAGCGGTAAAAAGTGCCAACCATAGGCGATTTGACGGTGTGCAGTTCGCTGACCTCGGGCGCCGACGCTTCAGCGGGCGCTGCCGGTGGCGCGCCCTGGGGCACACTCTGAGTGTGCGGCGTAACCGCCATGGCCGGCGCATAGCTATGGACGATGGCTTGCGAGCCTTTGACGATTCTTACTTTGCCTTCGGCCTCGGTAATCTCCAACTCTGAAACATTGGAGTCGGAGACCAGGTCGATCAGAGTTTTCAGTTTGCGTAAATCCATGGATCCTCCTTGCATTTGACAGGGCCGATTGGCAATGCCGTCGCGTCGAACGCGTATAAAAATACTTTAAATTAATTAAAATTGTTTAAAAAATTCTAACGCAGCCTAAATTGACGCATCACACGGCATAAGGCTGTCGGCGCATTAGGCCTTTATAGCCGCTATCTTAAGCCACGCCACTGGTCCAGGTCCTGCTGCACTATGCGCCCGAGTTTGCGCTGAGCGATCTGGCCATCGCTTGAGAACACGACGGTAAAGGGTAGGCTTCCCGTCAAATTGCCCAGCTCCCGGCTTAGCTCGGTGCCTTCGATTCCGGCCATACCAATCGCAAAGGACAGCGGGCTGGTGTTCAAAAAAGTTAGCACACGTTCGGGTTTGTCTACGGCTAATCCAAGAACTTGCCATCCGTTGCCTTTGTTTTGTTGATAAAAGGCCTCGATTAGGGGAAGTTCCTCAATACACGGTGGGCACCAGGTAGCCCAAAAATTGACCAGTAGCGGTCGTCCTTGAAAGCTTTGCATATCAAAGTTCTGGCCCTGCGGGCTGATCCATTGGCGCGCCCATAAGCCGGCCGGTGCGGCATCCTGCGCGGGGCGATGCCGCCACCAGGAGGCGGCAATACCGGCGCCCAGAGCGGTCGCCGCAAGCGCTCCCAAAGCCCAGCGGCGGCGCGGCGCGGCGGGAGCGGGTACGGGTAAATCAGATGGCTGCATGCGCGCTATTGTCCATCAAAGTGCGCAAGGCCTTGGCGTCACCCCTCCAGCGCCGCCCCTGCGCGTCCGATTGCAGCGCCCCCCGGATACCATCCAAGTCGTTCACAAGCAAGTGCAGGCCGATATAGGATTTGAACGCCTCACACCAGACTTGCACACTCAGTGCATCGACCGTCTCGCCATGCAAACCGGTGACTTGGCGGGCCGCAAAGCGCACGCCCCTATCGATCAAGGTAATTTCGGCTATTTTGGAGTCTTCGCAGAATAACTGCAGGTAAATGTCCGAGTGGCGGGTGGCCGTGCCACGCCAGACCGCGCCACCCAGATGGGGCTGAAAACCGGATAAGCGCTCCATCCAGTCCATGGCGATACCGCGCAGCACGCCAAGCTCCTGCGCCTGGCTTTCAGGGCAGAAGATAGCGATGTAGTCTTGCACCGCT
Organism: Comamonadaceae bacterium; assembly: GCA_947503685.1. Classification (GTDB taxonomy): domain Bacteria; phylum Pseudomonadota; class Gammaproteobacteria; order Burkholderiales; family Burkholderiaceae_C; genus Allorhodoferax. The sequence continues at coordinate 1,625 of CANNEW010000006.1, forward strand.
TGTTCCATGGTTTCGTGGTCAGGCAGGCTCTGGCGGGGCGAGAGGCCGAGTTGCTGGGACGCACGGCGCTTGGCCGCGCCGAAGTCCAGCCCTTCCTCCACCACTGAGCGCGCCGCCACCGCCGCTATTTCCGCTTTGATGCTGTCCATGGCTGCATTGTGCACCGATGAAGCACCTGTCAAGCGTTGCTGGCCGCTGACTCGCCAGCGATGCAGGCACGCAAATGGCCCTGCGCGGGCAGGGGTGGCCGGTAAAATTCGGCGATGCACATACACATATTGGGGATTTGCGGCACGTTTATGGGCGGCCTGGCGGCCTTGGCGCGCGAGGCCGGCCACCGGGTGACGGGGTGCGACGCCGGTGTGTACCCACCGATGAGCGATCAATTGCGCGAGCTGGGCATCGAGGTGATGCAAGGCTTTGCTGCCGACCAGCTGGCCCTGGCGCCGGACATGTATGTGGTGGGCAATGTGGTCAGCCGTGCTCGGCACACCGATGGCAGCGCCAAATTCCCGCTGATGGAGGCGATTTTGGATCAGGGCCTGCCCTATACCAGCGGACCGCAGTGGCTGGCTGAGCAGCTCTTGGCCGGTCGCCATGTGCTGGCGGTCGCCGGTACCCATGGCAAAACCACGACGACCGCGATGTTGAGCTGGATTTTGGAACACGCGGGCCTTCAGCCGGGCTTTTTGATCGGCGGCGTGCCCTTGAACTTCGGCGTTTCGGCCCGCCTGGGGCGGGGCGCTCCGTTTGTGATCGAGGCGGACGAATACGACACCGCGTTTTTTGACAAACGCAGCAAGTTTGTGCATTACCGCCCGCGTACCGCCATTCTGAACAACCTGGAGTTCGACCACGCCGACATTTTTGAGAACCTGCAGGCGATTGAGCGGCAGTTCCACCATTTGCTGCGCACGGTGCCGTCCAACGGACGGGTGCTGGTCAATGGCTTGGAAGAAAGTCTTGCGCGTGTGTTGCAAATGGGTTGCTGGAGCGAGGTACGCAGTTTTGGTGCGGCGGTTAGCGATTTCTGCGCACAAGGCGACCCCGAAGATTTCGTGGTACTCCAACAGGGCGCGCAGGTCGCACGGGTGCAATGGGCCTTAGGCGGCGTACACAACCAGCTCAACGCCCTGGCCGCTATCGCGGCGGCAGAACACCTGGGCGTGCGCCCGGCGCGTGCAGCTTTGGCTTTGCAGCACTTTGAAAATGTCAAACGCCGCATGGAAGTGCGTGGACGCGTCGCACTGGCAGGGCGGCAAAGTGCGCCCTTGGTGACGGTATACGACGATTTTGCGCACCACCCCACCGCGATACGCACCACGCTCGACGGCTTGCGTCGCCAGGTGGGCGCGGCGCGCATTCTCGCGGTGTTCGAGCCGCGCTCCAACACCATGCAACTGGGCGCCATGAAAGCGCAACTGCCCTGGAGTCTGGAGCAGGCGGATTTGGCTTTTTGCCACAGCGGCGGCTTGGGCTGGGACGCGCAAGAGGCCTTAGCGCCTATGGGCGCGCGCGCAAGGGTCGCCGAGTCCGTGGATACGCTGATTGATCAGTTGTGCGCCGCGGCGCAGCCAGGCGACCACCTAGTATGCATGAGCAACGGCGGTTTTGGCGGCATTCACGCCAAGTTGCTTCAGTCCTTGCAGCGGGCTGCGCCGGCCTTGCCTTAGGCGCGCAGGCAAGCCCAGCCAGGCCACACTGGGCCTTGGCGCAGCCTGTCCTGGCGGTATTCAGGCCACCGTGCTGCGGCGCACCCGGCGCGCTTTCACGGATTGCGACAAGGTCTCTAGGCTGCTGATCGAATCGTCCCAACCCAAGCAGGCATCGGTAATGCTTTGGCCGTAATGCAAGTCGGCCACCGCGTTTTTGCCCGGCGTAAATTTTTGCGCTCCGGCGTTCAAATGGCTCTCCACCATCACGCCAAAAATCCGGGTCGAACCTTGCGCCAGCTGCCCCGCGATGTCTCGGGCTACTTCTAACTGCTTTTGGTGTTGTTTGCTGCTATTGGCGTGGCTGCAGTCGACCATCAGGGTTTGCGTCAGGCCCGCTTTAGCCAGGTCTTGGCAGGCGCTCTCTACGCTTTTCGCATCGTAATTGGGCGCTTTTCCGCCGCGCAAAATCACATGGCAATCCGGGTTGCCCTGGGTTTGCACAATCGCCACCTGCCCGTTTTTGTGCACCGATAAAAAGTGGTGGCCACCGGCGGCTGCCTGGATTGCATCGGTAGCGATTTTGATATTGCCATCGGTGCCATTTTTAAAGCCGACAGGTGCTGAAAGGCCTGAGGCCAGTTCGCGGTGCACCTGGCTCTCGGTGGTGCGCGCTCCGATGGCGCCCCAGGCAATCAAGTCGCCCAAGTACTGGGGTGAAATCACATCCAAAAATTCGCTGCCTGCGGGCAGCCCCAGGCGGTTGATGTCGATCAACAACTGGCGCGCGATGCGCAGACCTTCGTCGATGCGAAAGCTTTCGTCCAAATAGGGGTCGTTAATCAGGCCTTTCCAGCCCACGGTGGTGCGCGGCTTTTCAAAGTACACCCGCATCACGATTTCCAGCGTGTCGGCGTAATGGTCGCGCTGTTCTTTGAGGCGTTTGGCATAGTCCAGCGCGGCTGCGGGATCGTGGATGGAGCAGGGGCCGATGATGACTAGCAGGCGGTCATCTTTGCCGTTCATGATGTTCTGTACGCGCTTGCGGGTGGCTGAGATCAGGGCTTCCACGGCCGTGCCGCTGATGGGAAAAAAGCGGATTAAATGTTCGGGGGGCGGCAGCACGGTAATGTCCTTGATACGTTCGTCATCGGTAATGCTGGTGCGGTCGGCGCTGGCGGTCATTTCAGATTTCCTCTTGCAGGTAGTTCAAAAAATAAGGCATAAAAAAACCGCCGGGGAGGCCGGCGGTTCGGGGAATTCGGTACGCTGTTTAAATGCTTGCGTTCAGAACCCTCTCACGCCGGGGGCGTTGGAGAACCAAAAGTAGCTAAAGTAAAAGCACTGAAATTTCATAGGCATGAATGTAACACAGCAGGTCTTACGCAGGCTTGGTGTCTTAGGCGGTACCGCCCACGGTCAGCCCATCGATGCGCAAGGTCGGCTGCCCCACGCCCACGGGCACGCTTTGGCCGTCTTTGCCGCAGGTGCCCACGCCGCTGTCCAGGGCCATGTCATTGCCGATCAGGCTGACGCGTTTCAAGCAGTCTGGCCCGCTGCCGACCAGGGTCGCGCCTTTGACGGGGTACAAAATTTTGCCGTTTTCCACCCAGTAGGCTTCGCTGGCCGAGAACACAAATTTGCCCGAAGTGATGTCCACCTGCCCGCCACCGAAATTGACGGCGTACAGGCCTTTTTTGATACTGCGCACGATCTCCTCTGGCGCCTTGTCCCCACCCAGCATATAGGTGTTGGTCATACGCGGCATAGGCACATGGGCATAGCTCTCACGCCGCCCGTTGCCAGTAGGTGCCACACCCATGAGGCGCGCATTCATGGCGTCTTGGATATAGCCTTTGAGAATGCCGTCCTCAATCAATACATTGCGCGCGCTGGTATTGCCCTCGTCATCGACATTGAGCGAACCGCGCCGCTCGGCCATGGTGCCGTCATCCAGTACCGTCACACCTTTGGCCGCAACGCGCTGGCCAATGCGCCCGCTAAATGCGCTGGAGCCCTTGCGGTTGAAGTCGCCTTCCAGGCCGTGGCCAATGGCCTCGTGCAACAAAATGCCCGGCCAGCCCGAACCCAGTACCACGGTCATTTCCCCTGCCGGTGCAGGGCGCGCCTCCAAATTGGTGAGCGCTGCATGCACCGCCTGGTCCACGTATTTGCTGATTTGCGCATCGTCAAAATACGCCAGGCCAAAACGGCCGCCGCCGCCAGAGGAGCCCACTTCGCGCCGGCCTTTTTGTTCCGCAATCACGGTGACAGATAAGCGCACCAAGGGACGCACATCGGCGGCCAGTACACCATCTGCACGCGCCACCAACACCACGTCGTATTCCATCGCCAGGCCGGCCATGACTTGCAATACACGCGGGTCTTTGGCACGGGCTAGTTTTTCCACCCGCCCGAGCAAAGCCACTTTGGCGGCGCTGTCCATGGTGGCGATGGGGTCCTGGTCGGGGTAAAGCGAGCGGCTGCGCGCAATCTTGGGTTTGCTCACGCTGATACGGCGCTGGCTGGCCGCTTGCGAAATACTGCGCACCGTGCGCGCAGCATCGAGCAGCGCGGCTTCAGAAATATCATCCGAGTAGGCAAAAGCGGTTTTCTCGCCGCTGACTGCGCGCACCCCCACACCCTGGTCAATGCTGAACGAGCCGGTTTTCACAATGCCCTCTTCCAGGCTCCAGCCTTCGGAGCGGGTGTATTGAAAATACAGGTCGGCTTCGTCCACCTTATGCGCTTTGATTTCCGCCAAGGCGCGGCTGAGATGGCCTTCGTCCAGGCCAAAAGGCGTGAGCAACAGGGATTTGGCGGTGGCCAGGCGTTCAAGGGTGGGTTCGCGAGAGATCATCCCGCCATTCTAGGCGGGGCTCCATGGCCTTGTCGCTGACGGGGCAAGGTGAGCGGCGCCCGCGCTAGGACGCTGCCTCAGGACTGCACCAATCGCCTGGCGTTGGAAATAGACATCAGGATGCCGCAGGCAAAGCCCAGTGTCACCATGGCGGTTCCGCCATAGCTGATAAAGGGCAGGGGCACACCGACGACGGGCAAGATGCCGCTGACCATGGCCATATTGACAAAGGCGTAGGCGAAAAAAATCATGGATACGCTGCCCGCCAACAGACGCGAAAAAAGGGTCGGCGCCTCCAGCGCAATCGCCAGGCCGCGCAATATCAGGGCAATAAAGCCGCCCACGAGCAAGAGATTGCCAAACAGGCCGAACTCTTCGGAAAACGCGGCAAAGATGAAGTCGGTGGTGCGTTCGGGAATAAATTCAAGATGGGTTTGGGTGCCCTGCATATAACCGGCGCCCCAAAAGCCGCCGGCGCCGATACCGATCATGCCCTGGATGATGTGAAAACCCTTGCCCAGCGGGTCGCGCGTAGGGTCCAGCAAGGTGCAGATGCGTTGCTGCTGGTAGTCGTGCAAGACCGGCCAGCGCATGCCGTCGGCGCAGAGCGACGGCTCAAAACCGATCAGCAGCACCACGCCCACCAGTCCCAACACCACCGGCGGGGCAATCCATTTCCAACCCACGCCGGCGAAAAAAATCACCGACAGACCGGCCAGTAATACCAGCAGGGCCGTGCCCAAATCGGGCTGGCGAAGGATCAGGCCCACGGGTAGCGCCAGCAGCACCGCGGCCACCGCAAAATCCAAGGGGCGCAACTGGCCTTCGCGCTTTTGGAACCACCAGGCCAGCATCAAGGGCATGGCTATTTTCAAAATCTCGCTGGGCTGAATCACCACGCCAACATCCAGCCAGCGGCGCGCCCCTTTTTTGGTCACGCCGAAAATTGCTACCGCGATTAAGAGACCCACGCCCAATAGATATAACGGTACGGCCAGCGTCATTAAGCGCTGCGGTGGAATTTGCGCGGCGACAAACATCACGGTGGCGGCAATCAGCATATTGCGCGCATGGTCAGAGAAGCGGCTGCCGAAGTCATAGCCCGATGAATACATCACCAGCATACCGGCAGAGGCGAGGCAAAAAACGATAAAGGCCAAGGGCCCGTCCAGGCCGGCCCATAAGGGCATGAAGCGACTGCGCAGCGAGACTTTGCCAAAGGAAGTGGACATCGCCCGATTATCGCGCCGCCCCTGCAAGACGCCATGGGACAATCCGGTCATGTACCTGATGTTTGATGAAGCTGGAAAATTCTTGGCCGCAAGGCTCTTGTCCGAAAGCGATGCCACGGTGCAAGTGGAGCTTGACAGTGGCAAGCGCCTCAAGGTCAAACTTGCCAATGTGATGCTGCGCTTTGATAAACCTGCGCCTGCGCAATTTATGGAGCAGGCGCTTGCCATCAGCCAAGCGGTGGAGTTGGAGCTGGCCTGGGAGTTTTCCCCAGAGGGTGATTTCGGTTTTGCCGATTTGGCGCGCGACTACTTCAGCGACAAAGCCAGCGTGCTCGAGCAAGCTGGCATGCTGATGCGCTTGTTTGAAGCGCCGCATTATTTTCGCCGTGCCGGTAAAGGAATGTTTCGCAAAGCGCCTGCCGATATCGTGGCCCAAGCCTTGGCAGCGATTGAAAAAAAGCGCCTGCAAACCGAGTTGATCGCTCAATGGGCGCACGAGCTTACCCAAGGCCACTGCCCCGCGCCGGTGCGCGCGCAGCTTTACAAAATTCTGTTCAAGCCAGATAAAAACGCGCCCGAATACAAAGCCGTGGTGCAAGCCTCGCGTGACAGCCGCACTGCACCCTTGGATTTACTACTAGCCAGCGGCGCCATCGATTCGCCATACCAGTTCCATTGGAAGCGCTTTTTGCTGGAAAACTTTCCGCAGGGCACGGTTTTTCCCGCCATTGCGGCGGTTCCGCCCGCGGACGATTTACCGCTGGCGCCGGTGTCCGCTTTTTCGATTGACGACTCGGCTACCACCGAAATCGACGATGCTTTGTCGCTACAAGGCCTGGGTAGCGGTACGGTCACTATGGGGGTGCATATTGCAGCGCCCGGCCTGGCTATTGCGCCAGATAGCGATATCGACCGCCTGGGCCGCCACCGTTTGTCCACCGTCTACATGCCGGGCTACAAGCTGACCATGCTGCCCGATGCGCTGGTGCAGGTCTATACCTTGCAGCAAGGCCGCCACTGCCCGGCGCTATCGCTGTATGTCACCTTGGATGAGCAGACCCTGGAAGTAAAGCACAGCGAAACCCGCATCGAAAGCCTGCCCATCAGCCACAACCTGCGCCACGATCAGCTCGACAGCCTGGTCACCGAGGAATGGCTGCAAGCAGCGCAAGTTACCGACGATGGCAGCGCCGATAGCCAGCGCGCAGCGGCCACAGCTTTGCATAGACAGCTGGCCTTTTTGCACCGCTTTGCCTGTGCCCATAAGGCTCGGCGTGAAATCGTGCGCGGCAAACCCGAAAGCTTTAACCGGCCGGACTACAACTTCCGCCTCCCAGACCTGCTGGCCGGGGAGCCGGCGGGCAACGAGAGCGTGCAGATCAGCGTGCGCCAGCGCGGTGCACCGCTAGACCTGATCGTGGCCGAGGCCATGATTTTGGCCAACAGCACCTGGGGCCAATGGCTGGCTAGTTTGGGCGTACCTGCGATTTACCGCAGCCAGGCCTCGATGGCGCCGGGCGTCAAAGTGCGCATGGGCACCAAGGCCTTGCCGCATGCCGGTATCGGCGTTCCCAGCTATGCCTGGAGCACCTCGCCGCTGCGCCGCTACACCGATCTGGTGAACCAATGGCAAATCATCGCCTGTGTGCGCCACGGCAGCACTGCAGCGCTGGCCGCGCCCTTCAAGCCCAAAGACGCGCAACTGTTTTCCATCATCTCCGCCTTCGAGGCCACCTATGCCGCCTACAACGGCTACCAGGCCGCCATGGAGCGTTTTTGGACGCTGCAGTACCTGCGCCAGAACGCCATTAGCGAACTGGTCGCCACCGTGATCAAAGAGGGTATGGCCCGCGCCGACGAGGTACCGCTGGTGCTGGCCATTGCCGCTGGGGCGGGTCTGCCACGGGGTGCGCAAGTACGATTGCGCCTGGGCATGATTGACCTGATGACCCTGGATGTGAGCGCCACCGTGCTAGAGCGTCTGGACAGCCCGCAGGAGGCGGGTGACCCAGGCGATGCTGCAGCGCTTGCGTCGGGCGTGCAGGGCGAAGACGAAGAAGACCTGGTCGGCCCAATTACCATTGCTGTCGATGTACTGGACACCCCGGACCCCGCTTAAGACCTTGCGTGCGCAAGCGGTGGTGTGCTTTTCGTTCACCGGCGGCGAAGCCTTGCGCTCCCAAGCCTTGGGGCTTGCCTGATGGCCTTGTTGCGATTACTCGGTGTGTTGTGCTTGGCGCTGCTGGGTTTGCAACTGTATTTTGCGCTGCGCATTGCAGCCATGGCCTGGGTGGATCCGCAGTCCAGCAGTTTTGAGCGCTCGCAAGTCTGGCGCCAACTGCAGGAGCAAGGCAGCGTGCGTTGGAGCCAGCGCTGGCAGACGGATGCGCAACTGGGCCAGGCGCTCAAGCGTGCGGTGATCGCCTCCGAGGACGACAGTTTTGCCAGCCACGACGGCATCGACTGGGCCGCATTGGAAAAAGCCTGGTCGAAAAACAGCAAGGCCGAAGAACGCGCTGCACAGCGGGCGGCCAAAGCCAAAAATAGCCGTGAAACTCGGCCGGTCAAAGTCGTGGGCGGCTCGACCATTAGCCAGCAGTTAGCAAAAAATCTGTTTTTGTCCGGCGAACGCACGCTGGTGCGCAAAGCCCAGGAAATGGTCATCACCCTGCTCATGGAAAAGCTGCTGAGCAAGCAACGGATTTTGGAAATCTACCTCAATAGCGTGGAATGGGGTGACGGTGTGTTTGGCGCCGAAGCCGCTGCGCGTCACTATTTCCGCAAGTCTGCGGCGCAACTCAGTCCCTGGGAAGCGGCGCGCTTAGCCGTGATGCTGCCTAGGCCACGCTACTTTGAAAAACTGCCTAATTCCGAATACCTCAATGCGCGCGCCAATGTCATCGTCGCCCGCATGCCCGATGCCCGCCTGCCTGGCGCCCCCGCACCATGAGAATTTTGGGCGTCGATCCCGGCCTGCGCACCACGGGCTTTGGCGTGCTGGACCAGCAAGGCAGCAGCTTGCGCTACGTGGCCAGCGGCACCATCAGCACCCAAGGCCTGGCCAGCCAGGCCTTGCCCGATCGCATCGAAGCCTTGTTTAACGGTTTGGCCGAGGTGGTGCAACGCTACCAGCCCGATTGCGCCGCCGTGGAAATCGTGTTTGTAAATGTCAACCCGCAGTCCACTTTACTGCTGGGTCAGGCGCGTGGGGCCTTAATCAGTGCCTTGGTCCATGCCAAGTTGCCGGTCGCCGAATACACGGCATTACAAATGAAGCAAGCGGTGGCCGGCTATGGGCGCGCCGACAAAATGCAAATCCGCGAGATGGTGCGCCGCTTGTTAGACCTGCCCGGCCTGCCTGGCCCGGATGCGGCCGACGCTTTAGGTTTGGCGATTACCCACGCCCATGCCGGCGCAGCCATGGCACGCATTGCAAAGGCTCAGGGCATTGGCGCGGGTGCGGGTTACAAGTCGGGGCGCAGCCACTGAGGCTGCCACTGCACGGCGCAATCACCAGGCTGGTGCCAATTGCGCAAAGCCTTTGGGGGCACTGCGTTCATCGTCAAACGTAAGCACTTCCCAGTCCTGCGGCTGCGCTTGCAACTGGCGCAGCAATTGGTTGTTCAGCGCATGGCCCGAGCGGTGGGCGCGGTAGTGCGCCAGCAAGGGCATGCCCAGCAAATACAGATCGCCCATGGCATCCAAAATCTTGTGCTTCACAAACTCATCGTCATAGCGCAGGCCATCGGAATTGAGCACTTTGTAGTCGTCCATGACGATGGCATTGTCCAGACCGCCACCCAAGGCCAGGCCGTTTTGGCGCATCATTTCCACGTCCTTGGTAAAGCCGAAAGTGCGCGCCCGCGCAATGTCGCGCGCGTACGAGCCCTGGCTTAAGTCAAATTCCACGCTTTGCCCGGTGGAGTCCACGGCCGGATGCGCAAAGTCGATGGCAAAACTCAGCTTAAAGCCATGGTAGGGCTCCAAGCTCGCCCATTTGAGATCGGCTCCCTGGCCCTGTTCTACGCGGATCGGCGCTTTGACGCGAATAAAGCGGCGCGCTGCGTTTTGCAATTCGATGCCGGCACTTTGCAGCAGAAAAACAAATGATGCCGCCGAGCCGTCCAGGATAGGCACTTCCTCGGCATTGATATCAACATACAAATTGTCCACGCCCAAGCCGGCGCAGGCCGACATCAAATGCTCGACGGTATGCACTTTGGCGTCGCCCTGCGAAAGGGTAGAAGCCAGCCGCGTATCAGTGACCGCTTGCGGTGAAACTGCGATATCGACCGGGTGGGGAAGGTCTATACGGCGAAACACGATACCGGTTCCGGGCGCTGCCGGCCGCAAAGTGATTTCAACACGCTGACCGCTATGCAGACCCACGCCAACGGCGCGGGTCAGTGATTTGAGGGTTCTTTGTTGCAGCACGGGTCAATTGTAAAAGCGCGCCCGTCAACAGCCGATCGATGGGGCTAGGCGCCCGCACTGAGCGGCTGTTGACAAAAGTCGCCGATGGCCGATAAAAAAATCAATCCGCTTGCTTGCGCAAGAAGGCCGGGATTTCGTAATCGTCCATGCCGCCGCTGGACAGCGCATCCACTTTTTGCGCTGCGGTTGTGCGGCTGCCGCGCCAGACGGCGGGGGTGCTGAGCGTGCCGTAGTCGGTGGAGGTGCTCGCCGGTGCCGGGGCGCTGATGCCGGTGCTGCCGCCCATACCCGAGGCCGACGCCATGGTGCTGCCGCCCATGCTGCGTTGCATCGTACTTGCGGACATGGCCGCATGGGTGTTGGCCATGGCCGAGGGTGCGGCATCGTAAGTGCCGGTGCGCAGCACTTGCAGCGGAGGCGCAGTGCGGCGCGGCCGGCTTAGGCCGGTGGCTACCACGGTGACGCGCACGTCTTCGCCCAGCGAGTCGTCGTAAGCGGTACCGTAGATCACATGCGCTTCGGGCGAGGCATAGGCGCGGATGGTGTTCATCGCCAGCTTGGATTCGCTCAATTTGAGCGAACCTTTGGCCGCGGTGATCAGCACCAGCACGCCTTTGGCGCCCGACAGGTCTATGCCTTCGAGCAGCGGGCAGGCCACGGCTTGTTCGGCCGCAATGCGCGCGCGGTCCGGGCCTTTGGCCAGGGCGGTGCCCATCATGGCTTTGCCGGGTTCGCCCATGACGGTGCGCACGTCTTCAAAGTCCACGTTCACATGGCCAGGCACATTGATGATCTCGGCAATGCCGCCTACGGCGTTTTTCAACACATCGTTGGCATAGGCAAAGGCCTCATCCTGGCTGATATCGTCGCCCAGCACTTCGAGTAGTTTTTCGTTGAGCACCACGATGAGCGAATCGACATTGGCTTCCAGCTCGGCCAGGCCTTCGTCCGCGTTTTTCATGCGCGGGCCGCCTTCAAATTCAAAAGGCTTGGTCACTACGCCCACGGTCAAGATGCCCATTTCCTTGGCCACCCGCGCAATGATGGGAGCGGCGCCAGTGCCGGTGCCGCCGCCCATGCCGGCGGTAATAAACAGCATATTGGCGCCTTCAATAGCGCTACGGATGTCCGCTTCGGCCAACTCTGCAGCAGCGCGACCTTTGTGCGGGCGGCTGCCTGCACCCAGGCCGGTTTCGCCTAGCTGAATCGTACGGTGTGCGGTGCTTCGGTTCAGTGCCTGCGCATCGGTGTTGGCGCAGATGAATTCCACGCCAGTGACATGGGACTGAATCATGTACTCAACCGCGTTGCCGCCGCCGCCGCCCACGCCAATGACTTTGATGAGGGTTCCCTGGTTGAAGATTTCTTCTTCGATGAGTTCAATGGTCATGTGATGCTCCTAAGGTATACGTGGCGATGGAAAAAAATGAGAAAGGCTTGGGAAAACAAACAGGGTCTGGCGGCGGCCCAGCGCGTGCCATCCAAAGATAAAGCGAAGTGCAGTGGAGCCAAGGGCGGCGGCGCGCGAGCGGGGAGTTTTTCATTTAGAAAGTTCCTGCAAAAAAATCACGAATCTGGGCAAATGCGCTCTTCACGCTGCCGCCTTTTTGGGCTACTTTGATACCACGCATGCGCGCGATACGGGCCTCTTCCAAAAAGCCCATCACGGTGGCGGCGCGGGGTTGCGCCACCATGTCGGACAAGGCATTGGCGTACTGGGGAATGCCCCGGCGCACCGGCTTGAGAAAAATGTCTTCGCCCAGCTCCACCATGCCCGGCATCAGGCAACTGCCGCCGGTCAGCACAATGCCCGAGGACAGCACTTCTTCGTAGCCGGACTCGCGCATGACCTGGTTGACCAGAGTAAAAATTTCTTCTATGCGCGGCTCAATCACACCGGAGAGGGCCTGGCGGCTGAGCATGCGCGGGCCACGGTCGCCCAGGCCGGGTACTTCCACTTGCACTTCCGGATCCACCAACACTTGCTTGGCGTGGCCACTTTCGACTTTGATTTCTTCTGCGTCCTTGGTCGGTGTGCGCAGCGCCATGGCGATGTCGCTGGTAATCAAGTCTCCGGCGATCGGGATGACGGCGGTGTGGCGGATAGCGCCGTTGGTGAAGATGGCAATGTCGGTGGTGCCCGCGCCGATGTCCACCAGCGCCACGCCCAGTTCGCGCTCGTCTTCGGTGAGCACCGACAGGCTGGAGGCCAGCGGGTTGAGCATGAGTTGCTCGACTTCCAGGCCGCAACGGCGCACGCACTTGATGATGTTTTCCGCCGCACTTTGCGCGCCGGTGACGATATGCACTTTGGCTTCCAGGCGCATGCCGCTCATGCCAATCGGTTCTTTCACATCCTGGCCGTCTATCACAAATTCTTGCGGCTCCACCAGCAGTAAGCGCTGGTCGCTGGAGATGTGGATGGCCTTGGCGGTTTCCACCACGCGCGTGACATCGGCCTGACTCACTTCGCGGTCTTTGATGGCCACCATGCCGCTGGAATTGAGGCCACGGATATGGCTACCGGTAATGCCGGTATAGACGCGGGTGATTTTGCAATCGGCCATCAACTCGGCTTCTTTGAGCGCCTGCTGGATGCTGTGTACCGTGGCATCGATGTTGACTACCACGCCGCGCTTGAGTCCGCTGCTAGGCGCCGAGCCAAAACCTGCCAGACGCAGGCTACCGTCGGGCAGCACCTCGGCCACTACCGCCATCACTTTGGCGGTTCCGATGTCCAGTCCAACGACTAAGTCTTTGTATTCGCGGGCCATAGCTAGTTACCTGTTGTGTTATTCATCATGGAGTGGGGGAAGGTGCTGTCGCTATCGTGTTGACGCCACGCAAGCGGATGGCATAACCGTTTTCATGCCGCAAGTCGGCCGATTCCAAGGCGCCCAGGGGCCGGCTGTAGCGGGCCACTACGCGCGAGAGGGTTTGCAAAAACGCCTGGGTGCGCTTGGCCAGCTCTTGGCTGTCTCCGCGCCCGGCTTCGATGAGGGCGCCACCGGTCAGGGCTATGCGCCAGCTGCCCTGCACGCTTAAGTCCAGGCTTTCGATCGTCAGGTTAAACGCAGAAAATTGTGGCTCTATCAATCGGTAGGCGGCTAGCACCAGCGCGCTCTGGTTTTTCGGGCCATTGAGGCGCGGCAGTCCGTATTGCTCCACTTCCCCGGCATTGGCATCAAACACTTCGCCATAGCTATTGAGCAGGCGCTGTTCACTTTCATCGCCCCAATAAGCGACCACCTGGTGCTCTTGCAACTTAACGCGCAAGTGGTTCGGAAAGTCGCGGTGTACCACCGCTTTGCGCACCCAGGGAATGGCTTCAAAGGCATCGCGGGTGCTGCCCAAATCCATGCTGAAAAAAGTGCCCTTCACTCGGGAGACCACATGCGCGCGCACGGTGGCGGCATTGCAATGGCTGACATCGCCGATGACGGTGATACCTTGAAATGCAAACACCTGGTGCGTGGCGACCCAGCGTGTCAGCGCCAGCGCGCAGGCCAGTACAAACACTACAAATAAAACGATAGCCGCTGCGTTCATCAGGCGAACATCGAGGGCCGGGGCTTCGCTGCGCTTCATGCAGCCTGCCCCTTGGTGCTGTCCGCATCTAGCGCCGCGCTGGCCAGCAATTGCAGGCACAGGTCTTCATAAGAAATGCCGGCAGCGCGCGCAGACATGGGCACCAGCGAATGGCTGGTCATGCCGGGGGAGGTGTTCATTTCCAGTAAAAACGGTTTGCGGTCGCTTGCGCGGATCATTACGTCGGCCCGACCCCAGCCCCGGCAGCCCAGAACCCGATATGCCTTAAGTGCCAGTGCCTGAATGGCCTCTTCCTCGCCTTGGGGGATTCCCGATGGAACGAAATAGTGTGTATCTTCTGTGAAGTACTTGTTTTGGTAGTCGTAATTTCCATCTGGCGCGACGATACGTATCACGGGCAAGGCATGCGCGTTGGCACCCTCACCGATGACCGGGCAAGTAACTTCATCGCCTTCGATGCACTCCTCGCAAAGAATGTCAGCATCGAGTTTTCCGGCCAGTTCGATCGCCGCGGCCATACCGGAATAGCCTATAACCTTGCTAAGTCCAATAGATGAGCCTTCGCGCGCCGGCTTAACGATTACTGGTAGGCCCAATGCGTCTGGAATCTCAATCACCTGGTGCCGATCAAAGCTCCCCTGCTGCAGCGCGATGTATTTGGGTGTTGGGATTCCCTCGGCAATCCAAACGCGCTTGGTCATGACTTTGTCTATGGAAATGCTAGATGCCATCACGCCCGAGCCGGTGTAGGGAATGCCCATCAACTCCAGCGCACCTTGCACCGTGCCGTCTTCGCCATGGCGGCCATGCAGGGCGATAAAGCAACGGCTAAAAGCTTGCTCTTTGAGTTCCCACAAGGAACGCTGCTGCGGGTCAAACGCGTGTGCATCAATACCGCGTGATTGCAGCGCCGTCAGCACGCCCTGGCCCGAAAGCAAAGAAATCTCCCGCTCTGCCGAGCTGCCGCCCATCAACACCGCCACTTTACCCATGGCGCTTGTCTGTAATTGGGTGGCCGTGCTCATAGGCTGCCCTCCCGCGTGGCGCTTTGGCGCAAGAGCGCCACGATCTGTCCGGGTACCGCGCTGATGGAGCCTGCGCCCATGCAGAGCAGCACATCGCCATCCCGTGCATTGCGTACAGCGGTAGCGGCCATCTCGCCGATGGCATCCACAAACACCGGGTCGGTATTGCCGCGCACCCGCATGGCGCGGGCCAGGGCGCGGCTGTCTGCGGCCACGATAGGCGCCTCGCCCGCGGAATACACCTCGGCCAGTAGCACCACATCGGCCAAGCCCATGACTTTGACGAAGTCCTCAAAGCAGTCGCGGGTGCGGGTAAAGCGGTGCGGTTGGAAGGCCAGTATGAGTCGCCGACCGGGGAAGGCACCGCGTGCTGCTTCCAGCGTGGCCGCCATTTCCACCGGATGGTGGCCGTAATCGTCCACCACGGTCACGCCGCCGCCGCCGGGCAGGGCGTGGTCGCCGTAGCGCTGAAAGCGCCTGGCCACGCCCTTGAATTCGCGTAAGGCTTTTTGCACCGCCGCATCGGGGATGTTGAGCTCCACCGCAATCGCGATGGCCGATAGGGCGTTGAGCACGTTATGGTGCCCAGGCAGGTTGAGCACAATGTCCAGGTCAGGCAAGGTGACGCCATTGCGCCTTTGCACCCGGAAATGCATTTGACCATGCACTGCCCGGATATCGAGTGCGCGTACCTGGGCCTCGGCATTGATGCCGTAGCTAGTGACCGGGCAGGTCACCTGGTCCACAATGGCGCGCACCGCGGCGTCATCGGTGCACAGCACGGCGGTGCCATAAAACGGCATGCGGTGCAGAAAATCGACAAAGGCTTGCTGCAAGCGGCCAAAGTCGTGTCCATAGGTTTCCATATGGTCGGCGTCGATATTCGTCACCACGGCCATCACCGGCAGCAGATTGAGGAAGGAGGCATCGGACTCGTCGGCCTCGACCACGATGTAATCGCCCTGACCCAGGCGCGCATTGGCACCGGCACTGTTCAGACGTCCACCGATGACAAAAGTCGGGTCCAGGCCGGCTTCGGCCAGCACGCTGGCCACCAGGCTGGTGGTGGTGGTTTTGCCGTGGGTACCGGCAATCGCAATACCTTGCTTGAGCCGCATCAGTTCGGCCAGCATCAGTGCGCGTGGCACCACCGGGATATGCATCACGCGTGCTTGCAGCACTTCGGGGTTGGTGGCTTGCACGGCGGTGGAGGTCACCACCGCGTCGGCACCTGCCACATGCTCGGTATGGTGACCGACAAAAGTGCGGATACCCAAAGTACCCAGACGTTGCAGGGTGGTGCTGTCACTCAGGTCCGAGCCGCTGATGCGGTAGCCCAGGTTGTGCAGGATCTCGGCAATGCCCGACATACCCGAGCCGCCGATGCCGACAAAGTGAATATGGCGTACCGCGTGTTTCATGCCACGATCTCCTCACAAGCCTGCACCATGGCCGTAGTTGCAGCCAGGTTTTGCAGCCCTTTAGCTGCTTGCGCAGTGCGCAATAAAGTGGCCCGATCGCAGGCTTGCAGCCAGTGGGCCAGGCCCTCGGGCGTCAAGCTGTGCTGCGGCATCAGGCACGCGGCGCCCTGATCCACCAGAAAGCGGGCGTTATGCGTCTGGTGGTCGTCTACCGCCGCAGGGAAGGGGATGAACAAAGCCGCTGCGCCTACCGCCGCGATTTCGGTCACGGTGCTCGCGCCTGCGCGGCAAATCACCAGGTCGGCCAGTGCCATGGCGCTGGCCGTGTCGTCTATAAAGGGAACAAGCGTGGCCTGCACCCCGGCTTGCGCGTAGTGGGTGCGCAGCGCATCGATATGCTGCTCTCCACTTTGGTGGATCATGCTCGGGCGCAGGTCCGCGGGCAATAAAGCCAGGGCTTGCGGCACGATGCGGTTGAGCGCGCTGGCGCCCAGGCTGCCGCCCAGCACCAGAATTTGTAAGGGCCCGCTGCGACCGGCAAAACGCTGATCCGGCGCGTCTTGAACCAAAAACTCGGCGCGCAAAGGGTTGCCCACATGCTGCGCTGCGTCCAGCGCAGCGGGAAAGGCGCTAAATGCGCGGCGCGCCACGCGGGCCAATACTCTGTTGGCAGCCCCGGCTACCGAGTTTTGCTCGTGTACCAGCAGCGGTATGCGCTTGAGCGCGCTCATTAAACCGCCGGGCAGGCTGATATAGCCGCCAAATCCCAGCACCACATCGGGCTGCACCCGGCCCAGTACCGCCAGGCTTTGCCAGCAGGCGCGCAGCAGGCGCAGTGGCAGCCACAGGAGGCTGCTAATGCCTTTGCCGCGCACGCCGGAAAATGCAATGGTTTCCAGTGCAAAACCGCGCGGCGGCACCAGGCGGCTCTCCATGCTGTTAGGTGCGCCCAGCCAATGCACACGCCAGCCCTTGTCGCGCAAGGCTTGGGCAATCGCCAGGCCAGGAAAGATGTGCCCGCCCGTACCTCCGGCCATCACCAAGGCGCAGGGGGTGCGTGCTGCGTTCGTGGCCATCATGCCGGCACCCCTTGCATCAGCTTGCGGTTTTCATAGTCAATGCGCAGCACCAAAGCCAGCGCCACTAAATTGACCAAAATCGCCGAGCCGCCATAGCTCATCAGCGGTAGCGTCAGTCCCTTGGTTGGCAGCGCGCCCAGGTTCACGCCCATATTGATAAAGCCTTGAAAGCCCATCCAGATGCCCACGCCTTGGGCCACCAGACCGGCAAACACCCGCTCTAGCGCTACGGCCTGCCGGCCAATATGAATAATGCGCCGCGTCATCCACAGAAACAAAATAATCAGCGCCAGCACACCAACCAGACCAAACTCTTCGCCGATCACGGCCACCAGAAAATCGGTATGCGCTTCGGGCAGCCAATGCAGCTTTTCCACACTGCCGCCCAAGCCCACGCCGAACACCTCGCCGCGCCCCAGCGCGATAAGCGAGTGCGTCAGTTGGTAGCCCTTGGCTAGCGCGTTGTGCTCACTCCACGGGTCTAGGTAGGCAAATATGCGCGCGCGGCGGTAGTCGTTAAAGGCAATCATCAGCGCAAAAGCTGCCAGCAGCACGCCCGAGATAAGGAAGAACATGCTTGCATTGACACCACCCAAAAACAAGATACCCATGGCGATGACGGCAATCACCAGGAAGGCGCCCATATCCGGTTCAGCCAACAATAAAACACCCATCACCCCTACAGCAGCGGCCATGGGCCAGACCGCGCGCAAAAAGTCTTCTTTGACTTCCATCTTGCGCACCATATAGCCCGAGGCATAGACCACGGCGGAAAACTTGGCCAGTTCCGAGGGCTGAAAACTCGTAATGCCAAGCGATATCCAGCGCCTGGCGCCGTTCACGCCTTTGCCGATATACGGAATCAGCACTGCCACCAGCAAAACCAAGGATGCCATGAACAAGAGGGGTGCCAGCCTTTCCCAGGTTTGTACTGGCAACTGGAAGGCAATCCAGCAGGCGAGCAGGCCCACGGCAATCGAGGCCAGATGGCGCAGCAGAAAATAATTGTGCGTGTAGCCGGCAAACTTGGGGTTGTCGGGCATGGCGATGGTGGCCGAATACACCATGATGGCGCCCCACACCAAGAGCGTGGAAACCACGGCGATTAAGGCATGGTCTAGGCTGCTCACGCGGCTGCTGCTTTGCGTATTTGCGTAGTTGGCGCGACGGCCCAGTCGCACCGGCAATGCCTCGCTCTCTTGGGCGGATTTGCCCAGACCCCAACGGCTCCACAGGTTAGCGGCAATACTCATAGCGCCGCCTCCAGCATCTGCCCTTGCGCCAAAGCCAGTGACTGCACGGCTTGCGCAAACACGGCTGCCCGGTGCGCATAGTCTTGGAACATATCAAAGCTGGCGCAAGCCGGTGACATCAGCACTGCATCGCCCGGCTGCGCCAAGGCCGCGGCCTGTTGCACCGCGTCGTCCATCGACGCAGCATTTATCAAGCGGACACCGGTGCCCTCCAAAGCCTGGCGTATCAGCGCGGCATCGCGGCCTATCAGCAGCACGGCGCGCACATACGCGCGCACCGGTGCTGCCAAGGGTGAAAAATCTTGCCCTTTGCCTTCGCCGCCCAAAATCAAAACCAGTACGCGGTCCTGGCCCAGGCCCTCTAAGGCGGCTACGGTGGCGCCGACATTGGTGCCTTTGCTGTCGTCAAAGTATTCGACCGCGCCCACCACGCCCAGTGACTGCACGCGGTGCGGTTCGCCGCTGTATTCACGCAGCCCGAACAACATAGGCCCAAGCGCGCAGCCGGTGGCGCTGGCCAGTGCCAATGCGGCCAAGGCATTGCAAGCGTTATGCCGGCCGCGAATACGCAGCGCATCGGCCGGCATCAGGTGTTGCAAAAACAAGTCTTCGACGGGCGCGTTGCGCCCGCGCTTGAGCGTTCCATCCGCAGGCAGCGCCCGCACCAGCCAGACCACGCCGTTAACTTCTTCCAGGCCGTAGTCGCCGGCGTGGCTTGGCGTCTGCGCGCTAAAGCACACATGGGCGCGTCGCACCGGCTTTTGCAATTTCACGCGCTGCGGCTCGGGCAGCATGGCCATGACCTGCGCATCGTCGCGGTTGAGCAGCATCAAAGCCTTGCTACCGAAGATGCGGGCCTTGGCGCGCGCATAGTCCGCTAAGTCGGTATGCCAATCCAGGTGGTCCTGGCTGAGGTTGAGCACGGTGGCCACCGTGGGCTCAAAGTCCTGGGCATAGTGCAGTTGAAAGCTGGATAACTCCAGCACCCAGACTTGCGGCAAGGCCTGCGCCTGCAGCGCCTGGGCCAGGGTATCGAGCAAAGTCGGGCCGATATTGCCAGCGACGGCCACCGTTTTTCCGGCGCGAGCGACCAATTGCCCGGTAAGCGAAGTAACCGTGGTTTTCCCGTTGGTGCCGGTAATTGCGATGATCTGGGCTTGGTAGGCCTGCGCGTCTTGCAATTCACGCAAGGCTTGCGCAAACAAGCCTAGTTCACTACCCACCCAAATGCCCTGAGCGCGGGCTGCATCGACCAAGGCGCTGATGCGCTGTGGGGCCAGTCCGGGACTGATGCAAATGCGCTGAAAAGGGCCTTGTGCCAAGGCTTGTGCATCCAGCGCGCCGTGCAATAGGCGTGCGGCTGGAATGTCCTGCTTCAGGGTCGCAGCTTGCGGCGGCGCAGCGCGGTCGTCCAGTACCGTGACCTGCGCCCCGGCGCGCGCGCACCAGCGTGCCATCGCCAGGCCGGAAGCTCCCAGACCGACGACTAACACCTGTTGCCCTTGCATATGCATGCGCTTACCTCAGCTTCAGGGTGGACAGGCCGAGCAGGCACAGCAGCATGGTGATGATCCAGAAGCGCACGACGACCTGCGTTTCTTTCCAACCCTGCTTTTCGAAATGGTGGTGCAAAGGCGCCATACGGAAGAAGCGGCGGCCTTCCCCATATTTTTTGCGGGTGTACTTGAAGTACAGCACTTGCAGCATCACCGACAAGGCCTCTGCCACGAATACTCCGCCCATCATGGCCAGTACGATTTCCTGGCGCACGATGACTGCGACGGTGCCCAGCGCAGCGCCCAAGGCCAGCGCACCGACATCGCCCATAAAGACTTGCGCCGGATGGGTGTTAAACCATAAAAACGCCAGACCTGCACCGGCAATCGCTG
This sequence comes from Comamonadaceae bacterium, assembly GCA_947503685.1. Lineage (GTDB taxonomy): Bacteria > Pseudomonadota > Gammaproteobacteria > Burkholderiales > Burkholderiaceae_C > Allorhodoferax. Next base: position 22,019 of record CANNEW010000006.1, read on the forward strand.
CGCAGAAAATCAGCAATTCACCAGCGCCCGGAATATGCGGCAAGAACAGGTACTTGGAATAAATCAGGCTGCCGGTGACATAGGCAAACACGCCCAAGGCTGAACCCACCATCACCACCGGCATGATGGCCAGGCCGTCCAGGCCATCGGTCAAATTCACCGCATTGCTCGAGCCCACAATCACCAGATAGGTCAGCACCACAAAGCCCAGCACGCCCAGCGGATAGCTCACCTGCTTGAAAAAGGGCAGCAGCAGCCCCGCTTTGGGTGGCAAGCTGACATCAAAACCGGAACTAACCCAGTTGACAAACAACTCCAGCACCCGGCCATTGGAGTTTTCCGAGATACTGAAAACCAGGCACAAGGCGGCCACCACCCCGATGATGGATTGCCACATATATTTCTCGCCCGAGGGCATGCCTTCGGGGTCTTTGTGGACCACTTTGCGCCAGTCATCGGCCCAGCCGATCGCACCAAAGCCCAGGGTCACGATCAGGCAAATCCAGACAAAACGGTTGGACAGGTCCACCCACAACAGCGTCGAGCTGGCAATCGCAATCAAGATCAGCACGCCACCCATGGTGGGGGTGCCGCTTTTGCTTAAGTGCGACTCCATGCCGTAGCCCCGGATGGGCTGGCCGATCTTGAGCGACTGCAAACGCCGTATCACCGCGGGGCCTGCGGCCAAGCCAATCACCAGCGCTGTGGCAGCGGCCATGACAGCACGCAAGGTCAGGTACTGGAACACCCGCAAAAAACCCCACTCGGGGTAAAGACCTTGCAGCCATTGCGTCAGGCTTAGCAGCATGTGTTGGCCTCTTTCAAGTACTCAGGCTGCATGTGCAGACTCCCCTGACGTGTGTTGGGTGGTGGCCCTGTCTTGCAAGGCTTCTATGATTTTTTCCATACGCATAAAGCGCGAACCTTTGACCAGCACGCTGGCGCTGTGCGCCAAGGCCTGGGCTACTGCGTGCGTCAAAGCGGCCGTATCGAAACAATGCTGCGCCTGCCCACCGGCCTGAACAAAGGCTTGGACGGTAGCTTGGCTCATGCTTCCTGTTGCCAGCAAGTGTTCGATGCCCTGGCTGTGCGGACCTTGGTCGCCGCCCTCGCCCATATCACCCAATACCAACAGGCGCGGCGCGGGCAGCTCGCGCAGCACATCGATAGCAGCCTGCACCGAGTCGGGGTTGGCGTTGTAGCTGTCATCGACCAGGCTGATGCGGCGCCCGCCCCAGACCAGGCTGAGCGCGCGCGAGCGGCCTTTAACCGGTACGAAAGCTTGCAAACCGCGCTCGATGGCTGCCGGGCTGACGCCGGCGGCCAAGGCGCAGGCAGCCGCTGCCCAGGAGTTGCGTACATTGTGCTTACCGGCGATATCCAAGCGGTAGTGCAAAACCCCGCTGGAGGCGCCTTGGCGCCAGCGCGCGCGTACCGACCAGCCGCCGTCTTGCCACAAGGCTTGTTCGCCATAAACGCCATCGTGTTCTGCCACCGCCGCTGCGGCAAAACCGAGCAGTTGCTTGGCCTTGCTTTGCGCTTTCCACTGGCCGGTATAGCTATCGTCCAGCCCAAATACTGCGCAGCCGCTTGCGGGCAGCGCTTGCAGCACCGCGCCGTTTTCCGCGGCCACCGCATCGACGGTGTGCATGAACTCCAAATGCTCGCGTTGGGCGTTATTCACCAGGGCCACCGTGGGCTGGGCTATGGCGGCGAGTTGGGCGATTTCGCCCGGATGGTTCATGCCCAATTCCACCACGGCGATCCGGTGCTTGGCGCGCAGACGCAGCAAGGTCAGGGGTACCCCAATCGCATTGTTCAAATTACCTTGCGTGGCCAGCGCCGCGCCGTCTGGGGCGTGCTGCTGCAAGATGGCGGCAATCATTTGCGTGACCGTGGTCTTGCCATTGCTGCCGGTCACGGCGATCAGGGGTAGCGTAAATTGCGCGCGCCAAGCTTGCGCCAGTTGGCCCAGGGCCTGCGTACTGTCTGTCACCTCGATGCGCGGCAGGCCTGGCGGGTACTGGCTGGCGGGCAAACCGCTGTGGCAAAGCAGGGCGCTGGCGCCGCGTTCCTTGGCCTGGTGCAAAAAGTTATTTGCGTCGTAGGTATCGCCGCGCAGCGCGACAAACAAATCGCCAGGTTCCAGGCTGCGGCTGTCGGTGTGCACGCGCAGGATGTCGGTATCGGGTGCGCCATGCAGCGTGACCGGCAAGTGCTCGCTTGCTGTTTGCAGCCATTGCTGTACCTGGCCCAGGGTCATCAGCGCGGCGCTCATGCTGCGACCCTTGAAGCGCGCAGGGCCAGGGCGATATCGGCATGGTCGACGTCGGAAAAAATGAATTTTTGTCCGGCCACTTCCTGCGCCGCTTCATGGCCTTTTCCCGCAATCAGCACCACGTCCCTGGCGTCCGCTTGCATCAGAGACTCCGCAATCGCTTGCGCACGATCAGCTTGCACTTGGATGTGCGGCTGGCCGCCCATGCCGGCCAGGATGTGGCTGATGATGCTGGCAGGGTTTTCCATGCGCGGGTTGTCGCTGGTCAGCACAATGTGGTCCGCCTTGCTAGCGGCGATAGCGCCCATCAGTGGACGCTTGGCGCTGTCGCGGTCGCCGCCGCAACCAAAGACACACCACAGCGCGCCACCGCGCTGCTGTGCCACCGGACGCAGCGCTTCCAGGGTTTTTTGCAAAGCGTCCGGCGTGTGTGCATAGTCCACCACTGCCAGTGGTGCGTCCTGCCCACCCAGGCATTGCAAGCGGCCTGGCACCGGCGGCAAGTTGCCGCAGGCCTGCACCGCAGTGGACAGGTCTATGCCCAGCGCGCGCAGGCTGGCTATCACGCCCAGCAAGTTAGCAACGTTGTAGCCGCCGATGATGCGGGTGCGCAACAGGCAGCGCTGCGTGCCTTCCACGACGGCAAATTGCAAGCCCAGCGGACCTTGCTGGATATCGCGCGCTTGCAAGCGGGCTGCCAAATGGGTGGACACGGTCCATAAATCGATTTCCGGCGCTTGCGCGGCCAGTTCGCCGGCTAGTACTGCGCCCTGGTCGTCGTCGATATTGAGCACCGCTGCTTGCAGGCCGGGCCAGGCGAACAGGCGCCGTTTGGCAGCCCAGTAGGCTTGCATCGTGCCGTGGTAGTCCAGATGGTCCTGGGTGAAATTGGTAAACAACGCAAGCCGTATGCGCGTGCCGTCCAATCGACCCTCTTCGATGCCGATGGAGGACGCTTCCAAGGCGCAATAGTCCAAGCCCTGGTCGACAAAGCTGCGCAAGCTGTGTTGCAGCAGCACGCTGTCCGGCGTGGTCAGCCCACTTGGACTCAGCGCACTGGGCTTGGCCGGGTTGACAGGGGCGATGCCGATACCCAACGTGCCTATCAGAGCGCATATTGGTTGGGTGCCCATGGCATTGAGCGCTTGGGCCAGCCACCAGGCGCTGGAGGTTTTGCCATTGGTGCCGGTAATTGCCAGCACTTGCACGCTGCGCGAGGGGTGCTCATAAAAAGCGGCGGCAATGTGCGCGCAGTCGCTTTTGAGCCTGACATAGGGCGCGACGCGCGCATCCTCCAGGCTCCACGGTGCCGCATCCTGGGCATCGACCAGGCAGGCGGCAGCGCCGTCGTGCAGTGCCTGCGGTACAAATTGCCGTGCATCGACCGACAGGCCGGGCATGGCGATAAAACCATCGCCCGCGTGCAGCTTGCGGTGGTCGGTTTGTAATTGGCCGGTCACCCGTTCACGCAGCCAGGCCGCTGCTTGTTGGGGAGTGTGCAATTGCGCTTGCATCAAAAGCTTTCTTCTACCGCGTTGGCCACGATTTGCGGGCGGATGCCGATATCCGGTTGCACACCCATGACGCGCAGGGTTTGCTGCACCGTCTCGCTGAACACCGGCGCGGCCACTTCGCCGCCGTAGTATTTGCCAGCACTAGGCTCATCGAGCATGACGCCGACAATGATGCGCGGCTTGTCAACCGGCGCCATGCCGACAAACCAGCTGCGGTATTTGCGGTTGCCCTCGCTGCCATAGCCTTTGCCGATTTGCTTGTAGGCCGTGCCCGATTTGCCGCCTACCGAATACCCAGCGGTCTGCGCCTTCTGGCCGGTGCCGCCGGGCCCCGCGGCCATTTGCAACATCTTGCGCACTTTGGCGGCGGTATCACTGGAAAACACGGGGATGCCAACGGCTGGCTCATCGTTTTTGAGCAAGGTGGCGCGGATGATTTGCCCCTCATGCGAGAACACGGTGTAAGAGCGCACCATCTGGAACAAAGAGGCCGACAAACCATAGCCATAGGAGGCCGTGGCCTGCTCGATCGGGCGCCATGTTTTGTAGGGGCGTAGCTTGCCCGGCACCGCGCCGGGGAATTCGATTTGCGGTTTTTGGCCAAAGCCCGCGCCGGAGAAGGTTTCCCACATCTCGCTGGCCGGCATTTGCATCGCGATTTTGGTGGTGCCCACGTTGCTGGAGACCTGAATCACTTGCTCCACGCTCAAGGCACCATGGGGATGCGAATCGCGGATAGTGGCGCCGGTAATCGTCACCGAACCGGGCGCGGTGTCGATGATGGTGGAGGTTTTGACACGCCCGGTGTCCAGGGCCAGGCCGATGGTGAAAGGCTTCATCACCGAGCCGGGCTCAAAGGTGTCTGTCAGGGCCCGGTTACGCAGTTGCGAGCCGTTCAGGTTGAGGCGCTTTTCCGGGTTGTAGCTGGGGTAATTGGCCAGGGCCAGCACTTCGCCGGTATTGGCATCCAAGACCACAACACTGCCCGCTTGGGCCCGGTTGTTCAGCACCGCGTCGCGCAATTTTTGGTAGGCAAAAAACTGCACTTTGGTGTCTATGCTCAGTTGCACATCTTTGCCGGCCACCGGCGGCACGCTTTCGCCCACTTGCTCGACCGACTGGCCCAAGCGGTCTTTAATCACATGGCGCGACCCGGCGCGACCCAGCAAGGTGCTGTTGTAGAGCAGTTCAATGCCTTCTTGCCCGTTGTCTTCCACATTGGTAAAGCCCACCACATGCGCGGCGGCTTCGCCTTCGGGGTATTGCCGTTTGAACTCGGTGCGCTGGTAAATGCCTTTGAAACCGGCTTGGGCGATTTGTTTGGCCTTTTCCGGCTCAACATGGCGCTTAAGCCAGACAAAGCTTTTGTCCTCGTCGGCCAGTTTTTTGTTCAGTTCGGCCAGCGGCAGCTCCAGCAACTTGGCCAGGTTGGCCCGTTGGGTCTCGTCTAACTCCACGTCTTCCGGTATGGCCCAGATGCTGGGCGAGGGGACACTGGAAGCCAGTATCAAGCCGTTGCGGTCCAGGATGCGGCCCCGGTTGGCCGGAAGTTCCAGGGTGCGGCTGTAGCGCACTTCGCCCTGGCGTTGGAAAAAGTCGTTGTTAAACACCTGGATGTAGGCGGCGCGCGCGCCCAGGCCCACAAAGCCCAGCGCCAGCGCCGATACCACCAACTTGCTGCGCCATACCGGCGTGCGGCTGGTCAGCAAGGGACTGGCGGTGTAGCGGATGCTGCGGCTCACGGATGCTGCTCTGGGTTGTGGGCCTGACCCATATACACCGTGATACCCGGCGTGACCTGGTGCATTTGCAGTTTTTCGCGCGCCACACGTTCTACGCGTGCGGGTGTGGCCTGGCTGCGTTTTTCTACTTCCAGCCGTTCAAACTCGGTTTTCAAGCGACGCCCTTCGCGCTGGGCGCGCTCAAGTTCGGTAAACAGGCGACGCGACTCATACTGCACGCTCACCAAATACATGGCGCTGGCCAGCGTTGCCAAAATCAGCAAAAGGCTGATGCGCGTCATGCCGCCAGCCCCTGCATGGTGTCATTGCGAACCGCCACGCGCATGATGGCGCTGCGGGCGCGCGGATTGGCCGCCACCTCGGCAGCGCCGGGGCGATTGCGGCCCAGCGCGCGAAGTCGCATGGCGCGCGGCGCCGCAAAAGGACGGCGCCGGTCGTATTCGTCCTTGGAGTGGCGCGCGATAAATTGTTTGACGATGCGGTCTTCTAAAGAGTGAAAGCTGATCACCACCAGGCGTCCGCCCGGCGCAAGTACTTCCAGCGCGGCATCTAGGGCTTGTTCGAGTTCTTCCAGCTCGGCATTGATGAAAATCCGAAAAGCCTGGAAGGTGCGCGTTGCAGGGTTCTGACCCGGCTCGCGGGTCTTGACTGTGTCAGCCACGAGTTGGGCAAGCTCGGTGGTTGTTTCAATCGGTCCGTGTT
>CANNEW010000007.1 GCA_947503685.1 Comamonadaceae bacterium
TGGTGCAGATGAGCGAGGGCCTGCCCGGTGCGCTCAGTGCCGACAAAGCCATCTACAACTATGTCAAAGCCGTGGGCAAAGGCCTGTCCAAAATCATGTCCAAGATGGGTGTCAGCACCTACATGAGCTACTGTGGCGCGCAGTTGTTCGAGGTCATCGGTCTGTCCAGCGAAACCGCACGTAAATACTTCACAGGCACCCCCAGCCGCGTCGAAGGCATAGGCGTTTTTGAAATCGCCGAGGAAGCCATACGCACCCACAAACTGGCCTTCGGCAAAGACCCTGTGCTGGCCCACGCCCTGGATGCCGGTGGCGAATATGCCTGGCGCGTTCGCGGTGAAGAGCATATGTGGACGCCCGACGCGATTGCCAAGCTGCAACACAGCACGCGTGCCAACAACTGGGGCACTTACAAAGAGTACGCCCAAATCATTAACGACCAGACGCGCCGGCAACTCACCTTGCGCGGCCTGTTTGAATTTCGCATCGATCCGGCCAAAGCCATCTCCATCGACGAAGTGGAGCCCGCTGCTGAAATCGTCAAGCGCTTTGCCACCGGTGCGATGTCGCTGGGCTCAATTTCCACCGAGGCGCACAGCACCTTGGCAGTGGCCATGAACCGCATTGGCGGCAAGAGCAATACCGGCGAAGGTGGTGAAGACCCGCTGCGCTACCGCAACGAGCTCAAAGGCATTCCTATCAAGCAAGGTCAGACCATGTCCGACCTCTTGGGCAAGGAAATTTTCGAGGTCGACTACGCACTGCAAGCAGGCGACTCGATGCGCTCCAAAATCAAGCAGGTGGCTTCGGGCCGCTTTGGCGTGACGGCGGAATACCTGGTCAGCGCCGACCAGATTCAGATCAAGATGGCCCAAGGCGCCAAGCCCGGCGAAGGCGGGCAGTTGCCTGGCAGCAAAGTGTCCGAATACATCGGCAAACTGCGCTACTCGGTGCCCGGTGTCGGCCTGATCTCGCCGCCCCCCCACCACGATATTTATTCCATCGAAGACCTGGCGCAATTGATTCACGACTTGAAAAACGTCGCTCCCCATTCCGACATCAGTGTCAAGCTGGTATCCGAAATCGGCGTGGGTACGGTGGCGGCCGGGGTGGCCAAATGCAAGGCCGACCATGTGGTAATTGCCGGGCATGACGGCGGCACCGGCGCCTCCCCCTGGTCGTCCATCAAACACGCGGGCAGCCCCTGGGAAATCGGCTTGGCCGAGACGCAGCAAGTGCTGGTACTCAACCGTTTGCGCAGCCGCATTCGGGTGCAGGTTGACGGCCAGATGAAAACCGGCCGCGACGTGGCCATTGGCGCCTTGCTCGGCGCCGATGAGTTCGGCTTTGCCACTGCGCCGCTGGTAGTAGAGGGCTGCATCATGATGCGCAAATGCCATCTCAACACCTGCCCAGTCGGCGTGGCTACGCAAGACCCGATGCTGCGCAAAAAATTCTCTGGCAAGCCCGAGCATGTGGTGAATTACTTTTTCTTTGTGGCTGAAGAAGTGCGCCACATCATGGCGCAGTTGGGCATACGCAAATTCGACGATTTGATTGGCCGGGCCGATCTGCTGGACATGCGCAAGGGCATCGACCATTGGAAGTCCAGCGGCCTGGATTTCAGCCGCCTGTTTGCGCAGCCGCAAGTGCCTGCTAGCGTGTCCCGTTTCCAAAATGAAGCCCAGGACCATGGCTTGGAAAATGCGCTGGACGTGCGTCTGATCGAGAAGAGCCGAGCCGCTATCGACAAAGGCGAAAAAGTACAGTTCATGGAAGCGGCGCGCAATGTGAACCGCTCCGTGGGAGCCATGCTGTCGGGCGCGATTACCAAGGTGCACCCTGAAGGCCTGCCTGATGACAGTATTCGTATTCAGCTCGAAGGCACCGGCGGACAGTCCTTTGGCGCCTTTTTGTGTCGCGGTGTGACGCTGTACCTGATAGGCGATGCCAATGACTACACCGGCAAGGGCTTGTCCGGCGGGCGCGTGGTGGTACGCCCGAGTATTGATTTTCGGGGTGAAGCCATTCGCAACACCATCGTGGGCAATACCGTGATGTACGGCGCTACCAGCGGCGAAGCCTTTTTCAGCGGCGTGGCCGGTGAGCGTTTTGCGGTACGCCTGTCTGGTGCAACGGCGGTCGTCGAAGGCACCGGCGACCATGGCTGCGAGTACATGACTGGCGGCACGGTGCTGGTGCTAGGTAAGACCGGGCGCAACTTTGCCGCGGGTATGAGCGGGGGTATCGCTTACGTCTATGACGAGGACGGCCAGTTTGCCAGCCGCTGCAATACCGCCATGGTCAGCATGGAGCCGGTGCTAAGCGGCAAGGAGCAAGAAGCGCAGATCGACAAAGCCGTCTGGCACCGAGGCCAATCCGACGAAGCGCAGTTGCGCAAATTGCTGGAGGACCACAACCGCTGGACCGGCAGCAAGCGCGCCCGCGAATTGCTGGACCAATGGGACAGCGCACGCGGCAAATTCGTCAAGGTCTTCCCGCTGGAATACAAGCGGGCGCTGGGCGAAATTCATGCTAAAAAATCCGCTGTGGCTCATGCTCCAGCAGCGACCAAGACCAAGCGCAGCGCAGCGGTGTAAGCGCGCTTTACCGACTACACAGGACTAGCATCATGGGAAAAATTACCGGATTCATGGAGTTTGCGCGGGTGCACGAGGGCTATGCCCCGGTACCGGAGCGCGTCAAAAATTACAAAGAGTTTGTGATTGGCCTGGATGACCAGCAGGCCAAGACCCAAAGCGCGCGCTGCATGGATTGCGGCACGCCGTTTTGCAACAACGGCTGCCCGGTCAATAACATCATTCCAGACTTCAATGAGCTGGTGTTCCGCGAGGACTGGAAAGCGGCTATTGAGGTCTTGCACAGCACCAATAATTTTCCCGAGTTCACTGGCCGTATCTGCCCCGCGCCTTGCGAGGCGGCGTGTACGCTGAATGTGAATGACGATGCGGTGGGGATCAAGTCTATTGAGCACGCCATCATCGACCGCGCCTGGGCTGAAGGCTGGGTGCAGGCCCAGCCTGCCGCACAGCAGACGGGCAAAAAAGTCGCGGTTATCGGTTCTGGCCCCGCCGGTTTGGCGGCGGCGCAGCAACTTGCGCGCGTCGGCCATGCGGTGACCGTGTTTGAAAAAAATGACCGCGTCGGCGGCTTGCTGCGCTACGGCATCCCTGATTTCAAAATGGACAAAGGGCATATCGACCGGCGCATGGCGCAGTTGCAGGCCGAAGGCATAAGCGTGCGCACCGGCGTGCTGGTGGGCGAGTGGCCCAAGGATTCCAAAGTCACCAACTGGGCCAAAGAAACCATGTCCGCAGCGCAATTGCAAAAAGACTTCGATGCGGTATTGCTGGCCGGTGGTTCGGAGCAGTCGCGTGATTTGCCGGTGCCGGGCCGCGAGCTCGATGGCATCCATTTCGCCATGGAGTTTTTGCCCCAGCAAAACAAAGTCAATGCCGGCGATAAATTTCCCGGCCAATTGCGTGCCGACGGCAAACATGTCATCGTTATTGGCGGCGGCGATACCGGCTCGGACTGCGTAGGCACGAGTAATCGCCATGGCGCAGCCAGCGTCACCCAGTTTGAAGTCATGCCCCAGCCGCCCGAAATGGAAGACCGGCCCCTCACCTGGCCTTATTGGCCCCTGAAATTACGCACCAGTTCCAGCCACGAAGAAGGCTGCGTGCGCGAGTTCGCGGTGTCCACCAAGTCCTTTGCCGGTGAAAAAGGCAAAGTCAAAACCCTGACGACGGTGCAAGTGGAAATGAAAGCTGGCAAGTTGATGGAGGTGGCTGGTACGGAGAAAACCTACCCGGCTGATTTAGTGCTGCTGGCTATGGGCTTTGTGCATCCGGTGGCCAGCGTGCTCGACGCTTTCGGTGTAGTCAAGGACGGCCGGTCTAACGCCAAAGCGTCCACCGAAGGCGCTAGCGCCTATGGCACCAACCTGCCCAAGGTGTTTGCTGCCGGCGATATGCGCCGCGGTCAGTCCCTGGTGGTATGGGCGATCCGCGAGGGGCGCCAGGCGGCACGCGCGATTGATGAATTTTTGATGGGCACCAGCGAGCTGCCGCGCTAGGCGCATGCCCGAGTGTGTAAATCTTAGTAAATGTCCGGCCCAAGTCCTCGCCCAGACGGCCAGAGTGCAGGTTTGACGCCGGCCTAGCACTTATGATGCGGGACTACCCCATCGCACCATGCCTGCCGCCTCTGATCCCCTTGTACGCATTGATAATCTGAGCTTCGCTTACCACGAACGCCTCATTTTGGATGGCACTAGCTTCAGCGTTCCGCGGGGTAAAGTGACGGCGCTGATGGGCGCCAGCGGCGGCGGCAAAACCACCTTGCTGCGACTGATCGGCGGACAGATCCGGGCCCAACGTGGCCGGGTGCTTTTTGATGGCCAGGACATCTGCGCTATGGAGCAGAGCGCTTTGTACGCAGCACGCCGGCGCATGGGCATGCTGTTTCAGTTTGGCGCCTTGTTTGCAGACCTTTCGGTTTTTGACAATGTAGCTTTCCCCTTGCGCGAACACACTACGCTGCCCGAGCCGCTCATTCGCGACATCGTGTTAATGAAGTTGCAGGCCGTGGGCCTGCGTGGTGCACGTGACCTGATGCCCAGCGAAGTCTCTGGCGGTATGGCCAGGCGCATTGCCTTGGCGCGCGCGATAGCGCTAGACCCGGAACTGGTGATGTATGACGAACCCTTTTCGGGTCTGGACCCGATTTCCCTGGGTACCTCAGCGCATTTAATTCGGCAGCTCAATGACACCATGGGCCTGACCAGCATTTTTGTGTCCCACGAATTGGAACAAACCTTTGCTATTGCCGACCATGTGGTGATTTTGGCCAATGGCCGTGTCGCCACCGAGGGCACGCCCCAGCATGTACGCGAGAGCACCGATCCCTTGGTCTACCAGTATGTGCACGCGCTGACCGATGGCCCGGTGCGCTTTCACTACCCCGCGCCAGAAATGGCGCAAGACTTTGGCATGGAGACTGCGCCATGATGGCCCAAGCCCTGCGCAATCTGGGTTTTACAGTGCGCGAAAAGTTGGTGCATATCGGCTATGGCGCGCGCTTGTTTGTGCGTTTGCTGTTTACCTTGCGGTCTAGTTTGCAGCGCTTTGGACTGATCCGCGACCAGATCCATTTTTTGGGCAATTACTCGCTGGTCATCATTGCGTTTTCCGGCTTGTTTGTGGGCTTTGTGTTTGGCTTACAGGGTTACTACACCTTGCAGCGCTATGGCTCCTCCGAGGCCCTGGGCCTGCTGGTGGCGCTCAGCCTGGTGCGCGAGTTGGGACCGGTGGTCACGGCTTTGCTTTTCGCCGGGCGTGCCGGCACCTCGCTCACAGCCGAAATCGGTTTAATGAAAGCCGGCGAACAAATCAGCGTCATGGAAATGATGGCAGTGGACCCGGTGCTACGGGTACTGGCGCCACGCTTTTGGGGCGGTGTGATCGCCATGCCCTTGCTTGCCGCAGTGTTCAGCGCCATGGGCATTGTGGGCGGCTGGGTGGTTGGCGTGGTGATGATTGGCGTGGATTCGGGCTCTTTTTGGAGCCAGATTCAGGGCGGCGTCGACGTTTGGCGTGATGTGGGCAATGGCATCATCAAGAGCATCATCTTTGGCTTTACTGTCACCTACGTCGCGCTCTTACAGGGCTATGTTGCGCAGGCCACGCCCGAAGGCGTTGCCGCCGCCACTACCCGCACCGTGGTGATGGCCTCTTTGGCGGTGTTGGTCATGGACTTTGTCCTCACCGCCATGATGTTTACGATTTAGCGACCGCTTATCCAGAAAGAATTCGCATGCAACGCTCAAAAAATGATCTGTGGGTTGGCCTGTTTGTGCTCATTGGCGCAGTCGCCATTTTGTTCCTGGCATTGCAGTCAGCCAATTTGCTCAGCCTTAATTTCCAGTCCACCTACAAAGTGACGGCCAAGTTCGATAACGTGGGCGGCCTCAAAGCCAAAGCAGCCGTGCGCAGCGCGGGTGTGGTCGTGGGGCGGGTGGAAAAAATTGTGTTCGACGATAAAAGTTTCCAAGCCCAGGTGCACATTGCGATGGAAAGTCGTTACCGTTTCCCCAAAGACAGCTCGCTCAAAATTCTGACCAGCGGCTTGCTTGGAGAGCAATACCTAGGTATTGAGGCGGGCGCCGAGGAAGCGATTTTGGCCACTGGCGCCATGATCACCACCACCCAATCGGCGGTGGTACTCGAGAGCCTGATTAGCCAGTTTTTGTATAGCAAAGCCGCAGCCAGCGCCGGGCCCAAAGAAGCAGACTAATGCGTATTTTTTATTTCCTTGGCCGCTTGCGGTCCTGGGCCTGTATCGCGGCCATCGCCTCTGCGTCATCGGGGGCCTGGGCGCAAACGGCTAAGCCGGCCAATCTGGTAGATCCTTTTGAAGGCGTCAATCGCAGCATCTACGCTTTCAATGAAGTGCTCGATCATGCGGTTATGCGCCCCGTAGCCATTGCTTACACCGAGTTGCTGCCGCGCTGGATGCGCAATAGCGTTACGCATTTTTTTGGCAATCTGGCCGATGTCTGGTCGATACCGAACAATGCATTGTCATTGCGGCCCAAGGCTACGCTGGACAGCATCAAGCGCGTGGCAATCAACAGCACAGTGGGCTTGCTCGGCTTGGTCGACGTGGCCAGCACGCTGGACATCGACAAGCATCCGGCCGATTTCGGCCTGATGCTCAACCGCTGGGGCGTGCCCTCCGGGCCTTTTGTCGAGGTGCCCTTGCTGGGCCCGCGTACTCTGATCCAGGTCGTGGTCTATCCCCTGGACTGGAGCGGCAACCTGGCCAACCATGTGAATGATGTGGTGCTGCGCGACCTGATGATGGCGGTTAGCTTTACCGATTTGCGGGCTAGCTACTTGCAGGCTGAAGATGTCGTCAATGCGGTAGCCCTGGATCTGTATTCCTTTAAGCGGGATTCCTATTTGCAGCGTAGGGTCTATCTGCAAAACGACGGGGAAAGCGCAGGGAGCATGGACGATCGACCGTAGAATCCGCCGATACGCGGGAAAGGCAAGGGCCAACCGTGATTACGGCTACATGAGGGGAGAAAAAAATGAGTTTTCGATATTTAAAGCAACTAGGTGTAGTACTGATGCTCCTAGGGAGTGCACTGTCGGCTGGAAGTGTAAGGGCCCAGGATGAGGCCGCTGATGTCTTTATTAAGCGCATGTCCACAGAGGTCTTGGACGTCATCAAAGCGGACAAGTCCATGCGCGGCGGCGACATCGCCAAAGTGGTTGCACTGGTGGACACGCGCATCATGCCGTATGTGGATTTTCAGCGTATGACGGCCTCGGCCGTCGGCCCTGGCTGGCGCCAGGCGACGCCTGAGCAGCAAAAACGCTTGCAAGAAGAGTTCAAAATCCTGCTGGTGCGCACCTATGCCGGGGCCTTGTCCCAAATCAGCGACCAGGTCATTGCCATGAAACCTTTGCGCGCTGCGCCCGAGGACAAAGAAGTGGTGGTGCGCAGCGAAGTGCGCGGCAGCGGCGAGCCCATTCAGTTGGATTACCGACTGGAAAAGACCCCTGGTCAGGGCACCGGCTGGCGGATTTTCAATATCAACGTCATGGGCGTCTGGTTGGTAGAAACTTACAAAAGCCAGTTCGCCCAGGAAATCAATGCCAAGGGCGTGGACGGCCTGATCGAATCTCTGGCAGCGCGCAATAAAACTAACAGCAAAAAGAACTGACGTGCTCGCCTTACCCGCCGTTCTGACCCATGCCCAGGCTGGCCCCTGCCTGGTGCAACTGGCTGCCGGTATTGCAACCGGTCCCAAGCAGGTGGTGCTCGATGCGCAGCCCTTACAGGATTTCGATTCTTCTGCGCTGGCTGTTTTGCTGGAGCTGCGCCGCGCTTGCCTGCGTCTGGGTAAGCAATTGCACATCGAAGGCGCGCCTGAGCGACTGATGCATTTGGCCGCTCTCTATGGGGTACGTGCTTTGCTCGAAAGCGGCGATCAAGCAAGCGCTGCAAGCTTGGAACCCACGCCGGTTTAGGCCTTTCGCTCGGCCACAGAGGGCTGCTAGGTCTGCGGGCGTAAAATCTCGCGTTTATGCCTGCCATTTCCTTCCAGTCGATTTCCAAGGCGTATGTTTCGCCCAAAGGCCCGCCGGGCAGCAAATTCCTAGCCGTTGACCAGGTCAGTCTGGATATTGAGCAAGGCGAGTTTTTTGGTTTGCTCGGCCCCAACGGCGCTGGCAAAACTACCATGATCAGCATGCTCGCCGGTCTGACCCGGCCCAGCGCCGGCAGCGTCAGCGTCCTGGGCAGCGATGTGCAGCGCCACTACGCACAGGCCCGTCGCAAACTTGGCGTGGTGCCGCAAGAGCTGGTGTTTGACCCTTTTTTCAATATCCGCGAAGCCTTGCGTATCCAGTCTGGCTATTTTGGCGTGCGCAACAACGACGCCTGGATTGACGAATTGCTGGAGAGCCTGGGCCTGGCCGACAAAGCCCAGGCCAATATGCGCCAGTTGTCGGGCGGCATGAAACGGCGTTTTCTGGTGGCGCAAGCATTGGTGCACAAGCCGCCGGTGATTGTGCTGGACGAGCCGACCGCCGGGGTGGATGTGGAATTGCGCCAAACCTTGTGGCAATTCATTGCCAAACTCAATAAGCAAGGCCATACCGTCTTGCTCACGACCCATTACCTGGAAGAGGCCGAGGCCCTGTGTGGCCGTATCGCCATGCTTAAGTCTGGGCGCATTGTGGCCCTGGACCACACCAGCGAACTTCTCAAAGCTGCCTCCAGCAATGTGCTGCGCTTCAAAGTCGAGGGTGCGCTGCCCGAGGCCTTGCGCACGCAGGCGCGTGTTACCGGGCGCATCGTGCAGTTTCCAGCGCATGATGCGCTGGAGATCGAACGCTATCTGGCAGCCGTGCGCGAAGCCGGTCTGCATGCCGAGGACGTAGAAATCCGCAAAGCCGATTTGGAAGACGTGTTTTTGGACGTGATGCAAAAGCATTCGGGCAAAGCCGGCCAGTCGGCGACTGCCACCACAGGAGCAGCAGCATGAACGGCTGGCAAACCCTGCTCTACAAAGAAGTGCTGCGGTTTTGGAAAGTCGCTTTCCAAACTATCGCCGGCCCGGTGCTGACCGCGATGTTGTATTTGCTGATCTTCGGCCACGCTTTGGAAGCCCATGTGAAAGTGTATGACCAGGTCAGCTACACCGCCTTTTTGGTACCCGGCCTGGCGATGATGAGCCTTTTGCAAAACGCCTTTGCCAACAGCTCGTCTTCGCTCATCATGAGCAAGGTCATGGGTAACCTGGTGTTTATTCTGCTTACGCCTTTGTCGTACTGGCACTGGTTTGTGGCCTATGTGGGCGCTGCCGTGGTGCGCGGTCTGGTGGTGGGCTTTGGGGTCTATGCGATTGCTTCGTTTTTCACGCAAATCAGCTTTGCCCAGCCGCTGTTTATTTTCCTGTTTGCGGTCATGGGCGCGGCCATGATGGGCACATTGGGGCTGATTGCTGGCCTGTGGGCTGAGAAGTTTGACCAGCTGGCGGCATTTCAAAACTTCGTCGTCATGCCCATGACTTTTTTAAGCGGTGTGTTTTATTCCATCCACTCGCTGCCGCCTTTCTGGCAACTCGTCAGCCATTGCAATCCCTTCTTTTACATGATTGATGGTTTGCGCTACGGCTTTTTTGGCGTCAGCGATGTATCGCCCTGGTTAAGCCTGGCAGTAGTCGGCAACTCCATGCTGCTGGTTTTTGCGATTGCGCTGTATTTGCTGCGCACCGGTTACAAAATCCGCAGCTAAACCTCTATATTTGCCATGACCGCAGAACAACTCCAAGCACTGATCACTTCTGGCCTGCCTTGCACCCATATTGCGCTCGAAGGTGACGGACGCCATTGGTACGCCACGATCGTGTCGGGCGCCTTTGAAGGCAAACGCCTGATCGCGCGCCACCAACAGGTTTATGCCACCTTAGGCACTCGCATGCAGACCGATGAGGTACATGCCTTGTCCATGAAAACTTTCACCCCTGCCGAGTGGGCAGCCCAGAATTCTTAAGGGCTAGGCGATGGACAAGCTATTGATACGCGGTGGCCGCAGCCTGCAGGGCGAAGTGCAAATTTCCGGCGCCAAAAACGCCACCCTTCCCGAACTGTGCGCCGCGCTATTGACGTCCGAGCCGGTGCGTCTGCGCAATGTCCCGCGCCTACAGGATGTCTCCACCATGCGTAAGCTCTTGCTCAATATGGGCGTGCAGGTAAGCGAGCAAGAAGGCAGCGAATTGCTAATCAATGCCGGCACCTTGCACACCCCCGAAGCCCCTTATGAGTTGGTAAAAACGATGCGCGCTTCGGTGCTAGCTCTGGGGCCTCTGCTGGCGCGTTTCGGGCATGCCAAGGTCTCGCTGCCCGGTGGCTGCGCCATTGGTTCGCGCCCGGTAGACCAGCATCTCAAAGGCCTGACGGCCATGGGCGCGGAGATTGCAGTGGAACACGGCTATATGCTGGCGCGTATTGGTGGCGGGCGCAAACGCCTCAAAGGCGCGCGCATCACTACCGACATGGTTACCGTCACCGGCACCGAAAACTTTTTGATGGCTGCAGTCCTGGCCGAAGGCGAAACCATTTTGGAAAACGCCGCACAAGAGCCTGAGATTCCCGATCTGGCTGAAATGCTGATCGCCATGGGCGCGCGCATTGAGGGCCATGGCAGCCGGCGTATCCGCATCCAGGGCGTGGAGGCTTTGCAAGGCTGCACCCACCAGGTGGTGGCAGACCGTATCGAGGCGGGCACGTTTTTATGCGCCGTTGCGGCTGCCGGTGGCGAGGTATTTCTCAAAGACGGGCGCGCCGACCATTTGGACGCGGTGATCGAAAAACTGCAATCCGCCGGTGCGCAGGTGCAGGCGGTACAAGGCGGCATCCGCATAAAGGCCCAGGGCCGTTTGCAAGCGCAGAGTTTTCGCACCACCGAATACCCCGGTTTCCCGACCGACATGCAAGCCCAGTTCATGGCCTTAAACTGTATTTCCGAAGGCGCCTCGCGCACCACAGAGACGATTTTTGAAAACCGCTTCATGCATGTCAACGAGTTGCTGCGCCTGGGTGCCAATATCCAAATTGAAGGCAAAGTGGCGGTGGTGCAGGGCGTGAAGCGCTTGTCCGGCGCCACCGTCATGGCAACCGATTTGCGCGCCTCGGCCAGCTTGGTCATCGCCGGCCTGGTGGCCGAGGGCGAGACCGTGGTGGATCGGATTTACCATCTCGACCGGGGCTACGACCGCATGGAAGGCAAGCTGCGCGGCCTGGGCGCTGACATTGAGCGCATTCGTTAAATTATTTGGCAGACCTAAAGAGCCCTATCCATGATCACCATCGCCTTGTCCAAAGGCCGTATTTTTGAAGAGACCGTGCCCTTGCTGGAGGCGGCGGGCATCCGCGTGCTGGACGACCCGGAAAGTTCGCGCAAGCTCATTCTCGATACCAACCAGCCCGATGTGCGTGTGCTGGTGGTGCGCGCCACCGATGTACCCACTTATGTGCAGTTTGGCGGCGCCGATATGGGCATCACTGGCAAAGACACTTTACTGGAACATGGCGGCGATTGGGGCGGCGGCAGCGCCGGTTTGTTTCAACCGCTGGACCTGCAAATTGCCAAATGTCGCATTAGCGTGGCGGTGCGTGCCGATTTTGATTACGCCTACGCGGTGCGTCAGGGTGCGCGCCTGCGCGTGGCTACCAAGTACGTGGCGATTGCGCGCGAGTTCTTCGCCAGCAAAGGCGTGCATGTAGATTTGATCAAGCTCTACGGCAGCATGGAGTTGGCGCCGCTGGTGGGCTTATCCGATGCCATCGTCGATTTGGTGTCCACCGGCAACACCTTGCGTGCCAATAATTTGATCGAAGTCGAGCGCATCATGGACATCAGCTCGCGCCTGATCGTCAACCAGGCGGCTTTAAAGCTCAAGCGCGAACCGATACGCCGCATCATCGACGCCTTTGGCGCGGTCGTGGGCGCAAGCGGACCCAGCGGCGCATAAACGGCATGGTGCTCTCCAGCATGAACGCCCGCCCCTTGCGCCTGTCCACTGTCCAGGCCGATTTCGAAAGCCTGTTTCAACAACGCCTGCACTGGTCGGCTGATACCGACGCCGCCATTGAGCAGCGCGTGGCCGACATCCTGGCCGATGTGAAAGCGCGCGGCGACGCTGCGGTGTTGGACTACACCGCACGCTTTGACGGCTTGCAGGCCGCTACTGTGGCCGACCTGGAGTTGCACCAAGCCGATTTCAAAGCCGCCTTCGACGGCCTTCCCGACGCGCAAAAACGCGCTTTGCAAGACGCTGCTGCCCGCATACGAAGCTACCACGAAGCACAAAAGAAAGCCTGCGGTGAAAGCTGGCAGTACCGCGACGCGGACGGCAGTTTGCTCGGCCAGAAAGTCACGCCGCTGGACCGTGCCGGTATTTACGTGCCCGGCGGCAAAGCGGCCTACCCGTCGAGCTTGCTCATGAACGCCATTCCCGCGCACGTAGCCGGCGTGGGCGAAATCATCATGGTGGTGCCCACCCCGGTGCGCGGCAGCGTAGCCACCGGCGGCGCGGCCGGCAGCGGCAAGGCAGCCGCGCGCGGCGAGCGCAACGAGTTGGTGCTGGCTGCGGCCTTTGTCGCCGGCGTCAGCCGCGCTTTCACCATCGGCGGCGCGCAAGCAGTGGCCGCACTGGCCTACGGCACGGCCACGGTGCCGCGCGTGGACAAAATCACCGGCCCGGGAAACGCCTATGTGGCAGCGGCCAAACGGCGCGTATTTGGCACGGTCGGCATCGACATGATCGCCGGGCCATCGGAAATATTGGTGCTGGCTGACGGCAGCACGCCGCCCGACTGGGTGGCCATGGATTTGTTCAGCCAGGCCGAGCACGATGAACTGGCGCAAAGCATATTGCTCTGCCCCGATGCCGCCTACATCGACGCGGTGCAAGCGTCCATCGACAAACTGCTACCCGAGATGCCCCGGCGCGACATCATCGCCGCCTCGCTCAACGGGCGTGGCGCCCTGATACACACGCGCAGCATGCAAGAGGCCTGCGCCATCAGCAACCGCATCGCACCCGAACATCTGGAAGTGAGCAGCCTCGACCCGCACCAGTGGGAGCCTTTGCTGATTCACGCAGGCGCGATTTTTCTGGGCGCCTTCACCAGCGAAAGCCTGGGCGACTATTGCGCTGGCCCCAACCATGTGTTGCCCACCTCCGGCACGGCGCGGTTTTCTTCGCCCTTGGGGGTCTACGATTTTCAAAAGCGCAGCAGCTTGATTGAGGTGTCCGAGGCGGGTGCGCAAATACTGGGCCAGACGGCTTCGGTGTTGGCGCATGGCGAAGGCTTGCAAGCCCATGCGCGCGCAGCTGAAATGCGCTTGCACGGAAACCAAGCATGAACACGCCAACACCCGATTTGCGCTTTATCCGCGACGACGTGCAAGCCATGCACGCGTATGCAGTGCAGGATGCTACGGGCATGGTCAAGCTGGACGCCATGGAAAACCCCTACGCCTTGCTGCCAGACTTGCAAGCGCAATTGGGCGAGCGCTTGGGCCGGGTTGCTCTCAACCGTTACCCCGGTGCCCGCATCCAAGATTTGCACGCCGCCTTAGCGCGCTATGTGGACCTGCCTGCAGGCTATGGGCTGACGCTGGGCAATGGCTCGGACGAGCTAATTTCCATGCTGGCCATGGCCTGCGCCCGGCCCGGCACTTGCATTCTTGCGCCCGAGCCTGGCTTTGTGATGTACGCCATGTCTGCGCAATTGCAGGGCTTGGGCTTTGTGGGTGTGCCTTTGCAGGCAGATTTTTCGCTGGACGAAGCGGCCATGTCCGCCGCCATCGCGCGGCACCAACCGGCCATTGTGTACCTAGCCTACCCCAACAACCCCACCGCTAATTTGTGGGACGCCGCAGTGCTGCGTCGTCTGATTGCCCAAGCCAGCGCCTACGCCGCGCTGGTGGTGGTGGACGAGGCCTACCAGCCCTTTGCGGCCAGCACCTGGCTGGACGAAATCCGCCGCGACCCGGCCGCTAACGCCCAGGTCGTGCTGATGCGCACCCTGTCCAAATTCGGCCTGGCCGGCGTGCGCCTGGGCTATGCGCTGGCGCCGGCGGCCCTGCTGGCGCAGATGGACAAAGTGCGCCCGCCCTATAACGTCAGCGTGCTCAATGCCGAATGCGCGCTCTTCGCCCTGGAGCATGCGGCTGTGTTTGCCGCGCAGGCGCAATTAATTTGCAGCGAACGCGAGCGCCTGCTGGCCGCCCTGGGCACGCTGCCCGGCCTGCAGCCCTTTCCCAGCCAGGCGAATATGATTCTGCTGCGCGTGTCGGGCGAGCCCGGCGCGGCGGCGCGTCTGCATGAGACGCTGAAAAAGCGTCAGATTTTGGTGAAGAACGTTTCTACAATGCACCCGCTGCTGGCCAACTGTCTGCGACTGACGGTGGGCACAGCCCCTGAAAACACGCTGCTCCTTGCAGCGCTTGAGGCCTCTTTATGAACGAAACAGCTTCCAGCCTGGTAAGCGTGCTGCCACAGCCTACGGGCGAAGGCAGCTCTCGCAGCGCCGAAGTGACCCGCAACACCGCCGAAACCCGCATCCGGGTCGCCCTAAATCTGGACGGCAGCGGCCAGGCCCAGTTGTCCACGGGCATCGGTTTTTTTGACCATATGCTTGACCAGATTGCCCGCCACGGCTTGATCGACCTGGACATCCAGGCCCAAGGCGATTTGCATATCGACGGCCACCACACCGTGGAAGACGTGGGCATTACCCTCGGCCAGGCTTTTGCCAAGGCGCTGGGCGAGAAAAAAGGCATACGCCGCTACGGCCACGCCTATGTGCCCTTGGACGAAGCGCTTTCGCGCGTGGTCATCGACCTCTCGGGCCGCCCCGGTCTGGAGATGGACGTGCCTTTCAAGAGCGGCATGATCGGCGGCTTTGACACCCAGTTGGCACATGAATTTTTCCAGGGCTTTGTCAACCATGCTGGCGCCACGCTGCATATCGACAACCTCAAAGGCGAGAACGCGCACCACCAGTGCGAAACCGTGTTCAAAGCCTTTGCCCGCGCCTTGCGCATGGCGGTGGAGCGCGATCCGCGCGCCGCTGGCACCATCCCGTCCACCAAAGGCTCGCTCTGACGTGACACCCCGCCCGGAGGCTTGCGCCACCCCGCCATGAAATCCGTTGCTATCGTCGATTACGGCATGGGCAATTTGCGCTCGGTCACCCAGGCGGTCATGCATGCTGCTGCGCAGGAAGGCGTGCAAGCCATATGGGCACGCAGCCCGCAAGAGGTCATGGACGCCGAGCGTGTGGTGCTGCCCGGCCAGGGCGGCATGCGCGACTGCATGGCCGAGCTGCGCGCCAGCGGCATGCTGGCCGCGGTGCTGCATGCTGCGGCGCACAAACCGCTGATGGGCGTGTGCGTGGGCATGCAAATGCTGCTGGACCACAGCGAGGAGCTAGACACCCCAGGCCTGGGCTTGATGCCCGGGACGGTGCGCAAATTTTCTCTAGAAGGGCGCTTGCAGGACGACGGCAGCCGCTATAAAGTACCGCAAATGGGTTGGAACCGGGTCTGGCAGTCCGATCACGGCAAGGGCGCGCACCCGGTTTGGGCGGGTGTGCCCGACGGCAGTTACTTTTATTTTGTGCACAGCTATTACGCCGATCCGCAGACCGCCGCGCACTGTGCTGGCCAGACGGATTACGGCGGGCGTTTTTGCTCGGCACTGGCCCGCGATAATATTTTCGCAACGCAGTTCCACCCGGAAAAAAGCGCCGCCCAGGGACTGGCCTTGTACCGCAATTTTCTGCGCTGGGAGCCTTGAAATGCCCCTATTTGGCCCGCTTGCGTGTATGGTTCGCCTAATTTTTCTTTGTCTGCCCTGTATTTTTTACTACCTACTGCCACTGCAACATGCTGCTCATCCCCGCTATTGACCTCAAAGACGGCCACTGCGTTCGCCTGCAACAAGGCGATATGGATCAATCCACCACTTTCGGGGAAGACCCGGTCGCCATAGCGCGCAGCTGGGTGGACAAGGGCGCCAGGCGCTTGCATCTGGTGGACCTGAACGGCGCCTTTGCAGGGCACCCGAAAAACGAGGCAGCCATCCGTCGCATCCTCAAAGAAGTCGGTAGCGAAGTCGATGTGCAACTCGGCGGCGGCATCCGCGACCTGGACACGATTGAGCGCTATCTCGACGCCGGCCTGCGCTACGTCATCATCGGCACCGCCGCGGTCAAAAACCCCGGCTTTTTGCAAGATGCTTGTACCGCATTTGGCGGCCACATCATCGTCGGCCTGGACGCTAAAGAAGGCAAAGTCGCCACCGACGGCTGGAGCAAACTCACCCGCCACGATGTAGTCGATCTGGGTAAAAAGTTTGAAGACTATGGCGTCGAATCCATCATCTACACCGACATAGGCCGCGACGGCATGCTCACCGGCATCAATATCCCAGCCACCGTGGCGCTGGCGCAAGCGCTTTCGATTCCGGTTATCGCTTCGGGGGGCCTATCCAATATGGCCGACATCGAAGCGCTGTGCGAAGTGGAAGACGAAGGCGTGGAGGGCGTGATCTGCGGGCGCGCGATTTACACCGGCGACCTGGACTTTGCCGCCGGCCAAGCCCGCGCTGACGAACTCAATGGCTGATGCAATGACGGAGTCCGGCGCAACGCTAGCCAAGCGCAGCGAAGAACTTTTCCAAGGCCAGCCCTGCCACCGCTTGACGCTGGCCAATGGCGACAGCGTACTGGTGGCGCGTCAGGGAGCGCATGTCATTTCTTGGCTCCAGGGTGGGCGCGAGCGCCTGTTCCTTAGTCCCAATTCCGTGTGGGACGGGCACACCGCGATTCGCGGTGGCATTCCGGTTTGCTTTCCGCAATTCAACCAGCGCGGCGATATGCCCAAACATGGTTTTGTGCGCAATCTGCCTTGGGCCTTGCTGGCCGCAGAGCCGGGCGAGGCGCCGAGCAGTTTGTCTTTTGGGCTCAGTGCCGATGACAGCACCCGCACCCTTTGGCCCGCCGAGTTTGAAGCCCGCCTGCGCGTGGACTTGCTACCAGAGCAACTGTGCGTCACCCTGGAGGTGCGCAACCTGGGCACACAGGCTTTGCGCTTTACCGGCGCGCTCCATTCCTACCTGGCCGTGAGCGATATTACGAAAGTGAGTCTGACTGGTTTGAGTGGACAAAAAGAATGGGATTCGCGGGCAGACAAACATCAGCGCGCTGCCGACAGTTTGCAATGCGTGGGCCCGTTTGACCGGGTCTACAGCGCCCCGTCCGCGCCTATGCATTTACACGACCCACTTGGTGGTTTGGAAATTAGCAACAGCGAGGGCTGGGCAGACTGCGTGGTGTGGAACCCCGGCGCAGCGGGCTGCGCCCTCATGCCTGACATGACGCCCGACGCGTTTGAGCACATGCTGTGCGTAGAGGCGGCGCAAGTGTTCGAGCCTATTACCATGGCGGCAGGCGGGCACTGGAGCGGCAGCCAGCGTTTGCGCGTACTAGGGCTTTGAGTCATGCTAGCTAAACGCATCATCCCTTGCCTGGATGTGACCGGTGGCCGCGTGGTCAAGGGCGTGAACTTTGTCGAACTGCGCGACGCGGGAGACCCGGTAGAAATCGCGGCCCGCTACAACGAGCAAGGCGCGGATGAGCTGACTTTCTTGGACATCACCGCCACCAGCGACGGGCGCGACGTCATCTTGCACATCATCGAAGCCGTGGCCAGCCAAGTGTTTATTCCGCTCACCGTGGGCGGCGGTGTGCGCACCGTCGAAGACGTGCGCAGATTGCTCAACGCAGGTGCCGACAAAACCAGCTTCAACTCGGCGGCCATTGCCAACCCCCAAGTCATCCGCGAAGCCTCGGCCAAATACGGCGCGCAGTGCATCGTGGTGGCCATCGACGCCAAACGCCGCACGCCCGAAGACGAGCAACGCTTGGGCGCGAATGGTTTACCCATGGGCCCGGGCTGGGATGTGTACAGCCACGGCGGCCGCAAAAACGTGGGCCTGGACGCGGTGGCTTGGGCCACGCAAATGGCCCAGTACGGTGCGGGCGAAATTTTGCTGACCAGCATGGACCGCGATGGCACCAAAAGCGGCTTTGACCTTCCATTGACGCGCGCGGTGAGTGACGCAGTGAGCGTACCTGTGATCGCCTCGGGCGGCGTGGGCAACCTGGACCACCTTGCCGATGGCGTGAGCATCGGCGGCGCCGACGCAGTGCTGGCCGCCAGCATCTTTCATTACGGTGAGTACACCGTAGGGCAGGCGAAGGCGCGGATGCGGGAGCGGGGAATACCGGTTAGGTTGTGAGGCTGCGCTAGGTAGAACGCAGGGCATTTAAGGGACTGGAAAACCGAACGCGCTCGCGCCCTTGGTTAGGCAAGCGAGTGGATCGCAAAGAAGGGGCGCCGGGTTTTGTGGAGCATTTGTACCTGAAAAAAATGCAGATCATTCACGTGTTTCAACGTTATGCGGCAAGAAAGAATAAGTACGCGTTCGGCAAAGGAGTTTTGACGCAAAGCAAAGAGCCAGTCATGCATTGCAAGCCCGAGGCCTCCCAGAGAGAGGGGATTGCAAATCGCCTCTTGTCACTGCGGGCGATTTGGAAGCTATCGATCGTCGAACTTGTGTTCTGGGTGACAGCGATCGGCATTGCGGTCTTCCGCACGCTGTTCTGGGCTTGATATGTGTAGCTGGCCGTTAGCCTTTTATTCACAGCTCGGAGCCAATCTTGTGCCGCATAACCCTGCGTTCGATCCGGCTTGCAACGGCTGGCCGCTCCAAGCCTTCATTTCATTCTTGTCCTTCCGCGCCCAGTCGCCACTCGTGTCTCAACTACGACGTTACGCCGCCTATGACTTACTTTGAACAAAACCCCCGTCTCACGGCAGCGCTTCAAACGGTGTGCGTATGTGCCGCCGTCGAAGGCCTGATCTTGATAGTTCTTGCGGGTATCCTCAACCATTCGTTCATTGCCGCCGCAGTGGTCTCCGTCGGGTTTCTTGGACCCGTTTCGTGGTGGCTTGCTCCTGCGGTTTACCGCCGCTTGCTTAGGGCGAGTTCCTAGTTTGCGAAACAGACGCCAATCCAGGCGGCGGTCTTATCGGGCGTTTGAGTGGTCCTCCGTCAACTGGCCGCGCTACGGTGCCTGTATATTTTTAGCTCCGAGCGGCCAACTGGCTTCGGCGCCTAACCTTCAAACTTAGGCCCTATGCGAACCCTAGCCGCACCGCCCTTTGTCCTGGAACCCCAACTCGCTGCGCACGCGCAGGAGATGTTCACCGTGCTGAGCGATCCGGCCATCTACGAGTTCGAGAACGCACCGCCGATCGACGAAGAGTGGCTGAGGAAGCGCTTCGCACGCCTTGAAAGTCGGGGCTCAAGCGACGGGACGCAACAGTGGCTCAACTGGGTCATTCGTCTTCCAGACGGTAAGCTGGCTGGCTACGTGCAAGCCACGGTATTTCAAGACGGTTCTGCTTACGTCGCGTACGAACTCCATAGTCAATACTGGCGCCAAGGCATCGGAAGCAGCGCCGTTCGGGCGGTGCTCCAAGAGCTTCACGATCAGTACGGTGTCGCAACCTTCATCGCGGTTCTGAAGGCACGTAACTATCGGTCAGAGGCTCTGTTGCGCAAGCTGGGCTTTGTCCCAGCCAGCGACGAACAGGTAGCCCAGCATCGAGACGAACCTGACGAACTGGTTCTGGTCAAGCCAGCCCCGGCTGCGGCGAATGCGACCTAACCCCTTGTCGAGGAGAGACCCAAGGGCAGGTCACCAGGCACGTCTCACTTCCAACTTTAGTCAGCGAGTTGCAGTGCCACCCCATAATGTGGACTAATCAGTCCTCTCAGGTCCCACATTAGGCTGGGGAGATCTATTCTTTTAGAAATACGTCAATGATTCACATCCCTCGCATCGTGGCCCTTCTCTTTCTGACATCAACATGTCTGGCGCAAGCGCAGAGTGGGGATTCCGAGGCTACGGCAGTTGCGGCGGTAGTTCGCAACTACCATGCTGCGCTTTTGGCGGCAGACACGCAAGCGGTTTCTAGGCTCCTTGCGCCGGATGCGGTGATCCTCGAGAGCGGCGATCGTGAATCCAGAAAAGAATACCTTGAACACCACCTCCAGGCGGATATCAAGTTTGCGCAGGCCGTACCCACCCGCCAGAGCAAAATTGACGTGACACTGAGTGGGGATGTTGCCTGGGCAATTTCAACGAGCGTAACGCAAGGCACCTACGAGTCCAAGGCGGTAAATCTGGTTGGTGCCGAGCTAATGGTCCTCACAAGAAACCCTACTGGCTGGGTTATCCGTTCAATTCACTGGTCGTCGCGCAGGTCGAAATAGCGCGAATGAAATAATCAGCGCTGCTGTAGTAGGCGCTAATTAATGGGCCTACCCCATCTATTGCCCATCTGCCTTATCAAATGCCATGATGCCCGATTGGTGGGGCATTACAGGTTTCATTGCCAGACCTTGATGCGGTGAAGCGCGCCATGGCCTAGGCCTGCAGCCGTTCAACAACAGCCCTTAACATCCCCCCTTATGACCTACTTAGACGCCATCACATGGGACGCCCAGGGCCTGGTGCCTGTTATTGCCCAGGAGCAGGGGAGCAAGGACGTGCTGATGTTTGCCTGGATGAACCGCGAGGCGCTGCAAAAAACGGTGGAGCTGGGCCGCGCGGTGTATTTCAGCCGCTCGCGCAAGAAGCTGTGGCACAAGGGCGAAGAATCCGGCCATGTGCAACTGGTGCACGAAATCCGCATCGACTGTGATGCCGACGTGGTGCTGCTCACCGTCACCCAGCTAGGGCACGATCCCGGCATTGCCTGCCATACCGGGCGCCACAGTTGTTTTTTTATCATGCTGCAAAACGGGCAATGGCAGCCGGTGGAACCGGTGCTCAAAGATCCTGCAACGATTTACCCCAAAGGCAATTAAATGGACAGTTCGGACAAAGAAATTTCACAAGACGCGCTGGCCCAGTTAGCCGCCATTATCGAGAGCCGCAAAGTTGCACACGGCGGCGACCCGGAGACCAGCTATGTCGCCCGCCTTTTTCATAAAGGGCCAGACGCTTTTTTGAAAAAAATCGGCGAGGAGGCCACCGAAGTGGTGATGGCCGCCAAAGACCTAGACCATGGCGGCGACAAAACCAAGCTGGTAGGCGAGGTGGCGGATCTGTGGTTCCACTGCCTGGTGGCGCTAGCCCATTACGGTTTGCATCCGTCCGACGTGATCGCCGAGCTGCGCCGGCGCGAAGGCATTAGCGGCATCGAAGAAAAAGCCCTGCGCAAAGCGGTGCAACGCGAGGCGCAGGAGCCCTGATTTAATATCTCGCGGTCTAACAACCGCATTACTTTGCAATCCCACCATGGCCACCCATTCGCACACCGCCCACGACCCCAATTGCCTTTTTTGCAAAATCGTCGCCAAGCAGATTCCCTCGCGCGCCGTGTATGAGGACGATGACTTTTATGCCTTCCATGACATCGCCCCCTGGGCGCCGGTGCACTTTCTGATCATTCCCAAGCTGCATATCCCGTCCATGGCGCAGGTCGGGCCGGATGACGCGGCGTTGATGGGCCGCATGATGGCCCTGGTGCCGGTGTTGGCTTTACAAGAAGGCTGCAACCCTTATCCGGACGGGGGCTTTCGCCTGGTAACCAATACCGGCGCCCAGGGCGGGCAGGAGGTGCGCCACCTGCATTTCCATGTCATGGGTGGCCCCAGGCCCTGGCTGCGGGGCTGAAAACACGCAAACGGCGCGGGCATATCCTGCGCGACTAGAATTGATGCTCACATAGGAGAACCGTATGGGTTTGTCAACAACGCACTTGATCATTTTTCTGGTCATCATTGTGGTGATCTTCGGTACCAAAAAACTGCGCAACATCGGCTCGGACCTGGGTGGCGCGGTCAAAGGTTTTAAAGACGGCATGAGTAACAGCGGCGACAAGCCGGCTGAAGCTGCGCCCGCTGCCCCGGCCCAGCAAGTGGCCACCAACCCGCCCTCAGCCAATAAAGACGCTATCGACGTCGAAGCCAAGGCCAAGCACTAAGCCCCGGTCTGTGGGTCTGCCGCCTGAGCATGAGATTTTTTTAAGTGTTTGATATTGGCGTCACAAAGCTCGCCATCATCGGGGGCATTGCTTTGATCGTTATCGGCCCGGAAAAACTTCCCGGCCTGGCGCGCACCTTTGGAACCATGCTGGGCCGGGCTCGGCGCTATGTGGCCGATGTCAAAGAAGAGGTCAACCGCTCCATGGACCTGGACGAGTTGCGCAAAGCGCAGGCCAGCTTGCAGGACGCAGCCCAGGCAGTGCAAAGCTCCATAGAGCAAAGCGACGCCGCCATAGAAGCCATAGAAAATAGCCTCGCAGAGGCGAACACGCAGGACGCCAACAGCGAACCCGTACCCTATTACTCCTTCTACCACCCGGTCAAAAAACGCTGGCGCGCCAAGATCGGCGTCACCCCCAATTGGTACAAGGCCCGCACCGGTGTGCGCACGCGGGCGCTTTCTGGTGCGGCCCGTGTGGCGCGCTTTCGGCCACCTAAAGCCCTTTGATGAGCGATAACAAGCCTCCCGACGACGAACTCGCCGGTACCGAGCAGCCTTTTGTGCAGCATTTGTTCGAGCTGCGCGACCGCTTGTTGCGCGCGGTATACGGCATTGCGGCGATTTTTGCGGTACTGGCCTTTTTCCCCGGCCCGTCCAAGTTGTACGACTACTTGGCGATGCCCTTGGTCAAGGCCTTACCCGAAGGCTCCAAGATGATTGCGGTGGGCGTGGTGTCGCCATTTCTGGTGCCGATTAAAGTGACGGTGCTGGCCTCGATGGCATTGGCGCTTCCCTGGATCCTGTACCAGTTGTGGGCCTTTGTGGCGCCGGGTTTGTACAAGAATGAAAAAAAGCTCGTGATGCCGCTGGTGGCCGCCAGCACCTTGCTGTTTTACACCGGCGCAGCGTTTTGTTACTTTTTTGTATTCGGCCAGGCCTTTCCGGCGATTCAAAAAATGGCGCCTATGTCGGTGTCCGTGAGCCCGGATATTGAGGCTTACTTGGACTTTGTGGTGACCATGTTTATCGCCTTTGGCGTAGCCTTCGAGGTGCCGATTGTGGTGGTGATTCTGGCGCGTATGGGTGTGGTCACCATCGTGCAGCTGCGCAAGTTCCGCAGCTACTTCATCGTCGCAGCGGCAGCGGTGGCGGGCTTGGTAACGCCGCCCGACCCGGTATCCATGATCGCCCTGCTGGTCCCCATGTGTCTGCTATACGAGGTGGGCATTATTGCGGCCCAAATCTTCATTCGTCATACCCAGGCCCCCGATGTCCCGCCAGCGCCTGAGGGCGCTTCCAACACCGGCAGTTAACGCGGCATCTTGCCCGGTCTGGGCCGAACACCGGGGGTGATGCTCAGGGCCAGCACGGTTTTCTTGCGTTGAATCTCAACCGAGGCTGGTACACCGGGTTTGAGCACTGCCACGGCGGACAACAAATGCGCTACATCGTCTACCGGTGTTCCGCCAATCGATAGCACCACATCGCCCGGCACCATGCCCGCCTTACCCGCCGGGCCGCCTTGCAGCACCCCCGTGACGGCGACGCCACGCTTGGCCACTATGCCAAAGGCTTCGGCGACTTCAGGTGCCAGCTCATTGGGCTCGATGCCGATCCAGCCCCGCGTGACCTGACCGTCGCGCACAATGCTTTCCAACACCTGCTTGGCGGTAGAAATCGGGATCGCAAAGCCAATGCCCAAGCTACCGCCGGAGCGGGAGTAGATGGCGGTATTTATGCCCAGCAAGCGCCCTTGGCTGTCCACCAAGGCGCCGCCCGAATTGCCGGGGTTGATGGCGGCGTCGGTCTGGATGAAGTTTTCAAAAGTGTTGATGCGCTGGTTGCGCCCCAGCGCGCTGATGATGCCGCTGGTGACGGTTTGGCCTACGCCAAAAGGGTTGCCAATGGCCAGCACCAGGTCACCCACTTGCGCGTTTTCCGAGTCGCCCAAGACCATAACCGGTAGTTTGTCCAGCTCGATTTTGAGCACCGCCAAGTCGCTGTCCGGATCGGTGCCTATGACTTTGGCGCGGGTGCGGCGCCGGTCGTTGAGCACGACTTCAATCTGCTGGGCCCCTTCCACCACATGGTTATTGGTCAGCAGGTAACCGGTGCTACTTACGATCACGCCGCTGCCTATGCCCGAGGACGGCTCATCGGGGTCGGCGTCGGGGTCGTGGAAAAAGCGTTCCCAGGGGGGCACCGTATTTTTGTCGCCAGTTTGTCCTTTGCTGACGCTGATGCTGACAACCGCCTGCGCCGCGTTATGCGCGGCAGTGCGAAAGCTGCCCAACGGCACTTCGCCCTTGACCAGCGTCGGTGCTTGTACCAAGCCCATCACGCCCGCGCCTTGCGGCGCCAGCCAGACGGGCTTAAGGGTCAGCACCACAAAATAAGCCGCCAACAGCACGGTGATGCTTTGGGCAAAAAGTAACCAGTAACGCTTCATGAACTTACCCAAAGGCTTGCGCCGGAAAGCGGCGCGCAAGTGTCAAATTGTAGGCTTGGCAATGCACCAGCCTCCGTCACGTCGCTGTATGCCACCGTTGGCTTGCACACGTGCCCCGGGTGTTTGTCCGTGGCGCAGATAATCTGTCTATAGCGCCCCAGCGGCGCGACTACCCACCCGATGCGCCAGCCCATGACCGAACACCTTACCCTGCTTGCGGCTTTTGACGCCATGTTGGAGCCCCAGCGCTTCAAAGACTATGGGCCTAACGGCTTGCAGGTCGAGGGGCGCCGCCCGGTGCGCAAACTGGTCTCCGGCGTCACCGCCAGCCTGGCGCTGATCGAGGCTGCCATCGCACAGGACGCGGATGCGATTTTTGTCCATCATGGCCTGTTTTGGCGCGGTCACGACGGGCGGGTGACCGGCTGGCTGCGCCAGCGCTTAGCCTTGTTGCTGGCCCATGACATCCACTTGTTTGCCTACCACCTTCCTTTGGACGCCCATCCGAAATGGGGCAATAACGCGCAGCTGGGCCAGCGCTTGGGTTTCCAAGCCCAATCGCGTTTTGGCGAGCAGGACTTGGGCTGGCTGGGCGTGGCCCAGGGCGGTGAGCTTAGCCATTCCCAGGCACTGGCCGACCATGTGCAGTCCGTGCTGGGCCGTCCGGTGGTAATGGAGGCGGGCAAGACGGGCCCTGTGCAACGCATCGCCTGGTGTACCGGCGGAGCGCAAGGCTATTTCGAGGCGGCGATTGCAGCCGGGGCCGATGCGTTTATCACTGGCGAAATATCCGAGCCCCAGGCGCACTATGCCCGCGAGTGCGGCGTCACTTTTATAGCCTGTGGCCATCACGCCAGCGAACGCTACGGCGCGCCTGCCGTGGCGGGGCAGGTGGCCCAGCAATTAGGCATTGC
Organism: Comamonadaceae bacterium; assembly: GCA_947503685.1. Taxonomy (GTDB): domain Bacteria; phylum Pseudomonadota; class Gammaproteobacteria; order Burkholderiales; family Burkholderiaceae_C; genus Allorhodoferax. The sequence goes on from CANNEW010000007.1 coordinate 25,542, forward strand.
GCACGCTTTCATTGACGTGGACAACCCGGCCTAAAGGCTCCGACCATGGCGCAATCGACCTTTCCGGCCAAACCCCTGGCTATCACCCTGGGCGATGCGGCAGGCATTGGCCCGGAAATAATTGCTAAGGCCTATGCCGCGCAGGCAGCGCAGATGCAAGCTAGTTTCGTGGCCGGTGACGTCCAGGCCATGCGCCGCGCCAGCGCCCTGGTGGCCCAGGGGGCCCAGGGGGCCCAGGGCCTGGCCTGGCCGGTGGTGCAGATCAGCGATCCGCAAGAGGCCCTGCATCTTCCGCCTCGCTGTATTGCGGTTTTGCAAGTCGGCGCGCCCATGCAGTCGGTACCCTACGGCCAGGTCAGCGCGGTGGCGGGCGAGTTTGCCGGCCGCTGTGTGCAATGGGCCGCGCAGCAGGCGCTCGATGGCGCAATCGCTGCCGTAGTGACCGCGCCGCTGAATAAACAAAGCCTGTCCGCAGCGGGCCCGCCGTTTGATGGATTTCCCGGCCATACCGAGATCTTGCAGTCGCTGGCCGCGCAGCATGCGGGCTTGCCGGTGGCGCGTTTGCCGGTGCGCATGATGCTGGCCAACGAGCAATTGCGCACCGTGCTGGTCAGCATCCACCTGTCCTTGCGCCAGGCGATCGAGGCCGTGACCGAGGCCGGCGTGCTGGAGACCATACGCATCACCGATGCCGCCTTGCGCCCAGTGCTGGGCCGCGCGCCGCGCATCGCCGTGGCCGGGCTTAACCCCCATGCGGGCGAGGGCGGTTTGTTCGGCCATGAGGAGCGCAGCATCATTGGCCCGGCGATTGCGGCGGCGCGCGAGAAAGGCTGCGACGCCAGTGGCCCCTGGCCGCCGGACACGGTTTTCATGCAAGCGCGTGCCACCGGCGCGAACGCGCGCTTTGACGTGGTGATTGCCATGTACCACGACCAGGGATTGATTCCGGTGAAATATCTGGGGGTGGAGCAGGGCGTGAACCTGACGTTGGGACTGCCCTTTGTGCGCACCAGCCCGGACCACGGTACGGCGTTTGACATTGCTGGCCAGGGCCAGGCCGATGCTTCCAGCCTGCTGGCCGCAGTGCGTATGGCGCGCCAGTGGGAGCGCCCGGCACAGGGCTGAGCGCTTTTGCGACCTCGCCGACGCGCTTGCTGCGCTGCGGAAGGGCAAATCGGGTAACTGATGCTCAGCTACAATGACAGGCTACCTTTTAGTGATTTTTGCTGAGGATTCTCATGAGCGACAACCTCGCCGGTACCCCACCCCAAGACCCGAGCAAACGGACCTGGCTTATTGCCTCTTCCTGTGTAGGCGCAGCCGGTGCCTTGGCCACCGCAGTGCCCTTTGTCAGTTCTTTCCAACCTTCCGAGCGTGCCAAAGCCGCCGGCGCAGCGGTTGAAGTCGATATTTCAGCGGTCAAGCCCGGTGAAAAGCTGACCGTTGAGTGGCGTGGCAAGCCAGTTT
>CANNEW010000008.1 GCA_947503685.1 Comamonadaceae bacterium
GTGCCCTTTGTCAGTTCTTTCCAACCTTCCGAGCGTGCCAAAGCCGCCGGCGCAGCGGTTGAAGTCGATATTTCAGCGGTCAAGCCCGGTGAAAAGCTGACCGTTGAGTGGCGTGGCAAGCCAGTTTGGATCGTGCGCCGCACGCCAGAACAGTTGGCGTCACTGGAATCGCTCGATGGTGTATTGGCTGACCCGCAATCGCAGCGTAATCCTGACGAACTCACCCCCAAATACGCCCGCAATCCGGCGCGCTCCATCAAACCTGAGTTTCTGGTGGTGGTCGGTATTTGCAGCCACCTGGGCTGTTCGCCTTCGGACAAGTTTCAAATTGGCGCCCAGCCGTCGCTACCCGATGACTGGAATGGCGGCTTTCTGTGCCCTTGCCACGGCTCGACCTTTGACATGGCCGGCCGCGTCTTCAAAAATAAACCTGCGCCGGACAATCTTGAGGTGCCGCCGCATATGTTCCTCTCCGACAGCAAGTTGCTGATCGGTGAAGACAAACAAGCTTGACCCCACGCCTTCGGAGCACACCATGGCTGAATTCAAAGAAATCTCCCCCAACGCACCTGCCAGCGCCCAACTAGGCAACTGGTTAGAAAACCGTTTTCCTTCGGCCTTTGACGCTTATCGCGTTCATCTGTCCGAATACTACGCGCCCAAAAACTTCAACTTTTTTTATATTTTCGGCGGCTTATCGATCCTGGTATTGGTAATCCAGATCGTGACCGGTATCTTCCTGGTCATGCATTACAAGCCTGATGCTGCCCTGGCATTTGGCTCCGTCGAGTACATCATGCGCGATGTGCCCTGGGGTTGGCTGATCCGTATGCGCGATGTGCCCTGGGGTTGGCTGATCCGTTATATGCACTCCACCGGCGCCTCGGCCTTCTTTGTTGTGGTGTACATGCATATGTTTCGCGGCCTGATCTACGGCAGCTACCGCAAACCGCGTGAGCTGGTTTGGCTGTTTGGTTGCGCTATCTTTTTGTGCCTGATGGCAGAAGCCTTTATGGGCTACCTGCTGCCCTGGGGCCAGATGAGCTACTGGGGGGCGCAAGTGATTGTGAACTTGTTCGCCGCAGTGCCATTTATCGGTCCCGACCTGGCGCTGCTGATCCGTGGTGACTACGTGGTCGGTGACGCCACGCTCAACCGTTTCTTCGCCTTCCACGTGATCGCTGTGCCCCTGGTCCTGCTGGGCCTGGTGGTGGCGCATTTGCTTGCATTGCACGATGTGGGTTCCAACAACCCCGATGGCGTTGAAATCAAAGGCCCTAATGCCCCCAAGGACGCCAAAGGCAAACCTCTAGACGGCATTCCATTCCACCCCTACTACACGGTGCACGACATTTTTGCTGTCAGCATGTTCCTGATGGTGTTTACCGCCATCATCTTCTTTGCGCCTGAATTTGGCGGCTACTTCCTGGAGTACAACAACTTCATACCGGCCGACCCGCTCAAGACACCTTTGCATATCGCCCCGGTCTGGTACTTCACGCCTTATTACTCGATGCTGCGTGCGATTACCGGCGAGATGGTCTATGTGCTGATTGCCTGTATCTGGCTGGCCGTGTTCCTGGCCTTGACCCGTGGCAAATTGGCGGCTTTGTTCAAAGTGGTCGCGCTCGGCGCTGCGGTTGCGGTGACCGCCATGATGCTTAACACCGACGCCAAATTCTGGGGCGTGGTGATTATGGGTGGCGCAGTAGTGATTTTGTTCTTCCTCCCATGGCTGGACAATTGCGACGTCAAGTCCATCCGTTACCGCCCCGATTGGCATAAGTACATGTATGGTGTTTTTGTCATCAACTTTGGCGTCCTGGGGTATCTTGGTGTGCTACCTCCCTCGGCGATTGGTGAGCGGGTATCGCAGGTCGGCACCCTGTTCTATTTCGGATTTTTCCTGCTGATGCCTTGGTGGAGCCAGATCGGCCAATCCAAACCCGTGCCAAGCCGTGTTGTTTTCACTGCGCACTGAGCTGGAGTTATTGAAAATGAAAAAATTTTTACTCAGTTTTTTGACCGTGTTTGCCCTGGTGTCGGGCGCACAGGCCGCTTCCGGCGGCATCACCTGGGACAAAGCGCCCAACAACCTGAACGACATGGCCTCCTTGCAAAACGGAGCCAAAGTGTTTGTCAACCACTGCCTCAACTGCCACGCAGCGGCTTTCATGCGCTTTAACCGCCTGACGGATATTGGCCTGACCGAGCAGCAAATCAAAGACAATCTCTTGTTCACCACCGATAAAGTGGGGGAGACCATGAAGGTGTCTATGGACCCGCGCCAGGCCAAAGAATGGTTTGGCGGTAACCCGCCGGACCTGACGGTGATCGCCCGGTCGCGCTCCTCGGGCCAAGGTAGCGGTGCTGATTACCTGTATACCTATTTGCGTAGCTATTACCCCGACGACACCAAGGCGACCGGCTGGAACAACCTAGCGTATCCTAACGTCGGCATGCCCCATGTATTGTGGGAATTGCAGGGCAAGCGCGTGCCGGTCTATGCGAAAGAAGTAGTGCACGGCCACGAGACGGAAATCTTCAAGGGTTGGGAGCAAGTCACCCCCGGCAAGATGACGCAATTGGAGTACGACCACACCATTGGCGATCTGGTGGGCTATCTGCAGTGGATGTCCGAGCCATCGCAAAGCAAGCGCGTGCAGATCGGCGTCTGGGTCTTGATCTTCCTGACCGTGATGACCGTGTTCACCTGGCGCCTCAATGCTGCCTTCTGGAAAGACGTGAAGTAATTCAAAGGTGCAATGCGCGCTGGTTTGCAAGTCAGACCGGTGCCACGTGTCAGAGTGGGTCTGCAAAGCGCACCCACTCTTTTTAATTTTTAGGAGTCCCCCGCCATGATGGTGCTGTATTCAGGAACAACCTGCCCTTTTTCTCACCGCTGCCGTTTTGTGCTTTTTGAAAAAGGCATGGACTTCGAAATCCGTGATGTGGACTTGTACAACAAGCCCGAAGACATTAATGTCATGAACCCCTACGGGCAGGTGCCGATTTTGGTCGAGCGCGACCTGATTTTGTACGAATCCAACATCATTAACGAGTACATCGACGAGCGATTCCCACACCCCCAGCTGATGCCCGGTGACCCGGTAGACCGCGCCCGAGTCCGTTTGTTTCTGCTCAATTTCGAGAAAGAATTGTTTGTGCATGTGGCGACGCTGGAGTCACGCAGTACCAAAAACAATGACAAAGCCTTGGACAAAGCCCGCGCCCACGTCCGCGACCGCTTGACCCAATTAGCACCGGTATTTCTGAAAAACAAATTCATGATGGGCGAGAACTTCTCGATGCTCGACGTAGCCATCGCACCGCTGTTATGGCGCTTGGAGTACTACGGTATCGATCTGAGCAAAAACGCGGCACCTTTGCTCAAATATGCAGAGCGCATTTTTTCGCGCCCCGCCTATATCGAAGCGCTGACGCCTTCCGAAAAGGTCATGCGTAAATAAGGCCTATTGCAGCAGCCCAAGGAGAGATAGTGGTATCGCAAAGCCCTGTGGTGAGTTCCACGCGCCCCTACATGGTGCGCGCGATGTATGACTGGTGTGTCGACAACCAGCTGACGCCATTTATCGTGGTGGCCGTGGATGCCAGCGTACGCGTCCCTACCGACTTTGTGCGCGATGGCGAAATCGTGCTCAACATCAGCATGGGCGCGACCAGCAGCCTGACGCTGAGCAATGACTATATTGATTTCAAAGCGCGCTTTGGCGGCGTGGCGCGTGACATCAGCGTGCCCATGGGTCGCGTATCGGCCATCTATGCGCGTGAAAACGGGCAGGGCATGACCTTCCCCATTGAGGTCGTCGCAGCCGCCAAGCCCGAAGCGTTTGCACCCGTGCACCCGGTGGCTCCAGCGCCCGTCTTGAGTGGTGTACAAGCAAAACCTAGCACCACCAAATCAAAGCGGGCTCCCTCGGGCGAGAGTGCGCGCGAAGACCCCAAGCCCCCTGGCAGCAGTCCACGCCCAGCGCTGACGCGCGTCAAATAGGCCGACCTTTCGCAAGGCTTGGTGCGAGACCTTCAAGTGCAATGTCCATTGCAGTCCCTACGTTAGAATTCTACCCGTGCCGATTTAGCTCAGTTGGTAGAGCAACCGCCTTGTAAGCGGTAGGTCATCAGTTCGAATCCGATAATCGGCACCATTTTGAAAGCCAGCATCGCTTTGCGATGGCTGGTTTTTTCTTTTCTAGCCTTGCTTTCATTGCAACCGCCTTGTAAGCGGTAGGTCATCAGTTCGAATCCGATAATCGGCACCATTTTGAAAGCCAGCATCGCGCAGCGATGGCTGGTTTTTTTGTGCGTGTAAGTAGCGATGGTGCGGCGTTTTTAGATGCCGCCCCCAATTGCCAAAAAAAAGAACAACAGGCACATGGCAGCGAGCCATACTGCGAGCACTGTGACAATGATTTTGAGCATGACGTTTCTCCGCTAGCGCCGAATTCGCCGAAATCGATTTTATCGGGTGTAGATTGCCTGGGCATGACACCTTTTGTGCGAGGGACAGCATGACGGACTGTAAATTGAATGGTTATGGAGCATGGGCATGGACAAGCAGCAAAAAGGATCTCAGAGGGCTTCGCGCAGCGCACTGGCGATCGCCTGTGCCTTGGTCTGCCTGAGCTTGACTGCCTGCGAAGAATCCCCGCAAGAGCGCTGCGTCAAATCCCGGCTCAAAGTCTGGGACGCGCATTCTGAAAAAACACCCTGGCGCATTTCCGAGGCCACCGGGCAAACCCGCAGCGATTTCGAGGCCAAGGCCCGCGGGTGGTGCGCGCAGGAAAGCGGCCAGCCTTAGGTGGCAAGGCCTTTGCTTTAGAGCAAGCGCCGCTTGACTTTCTTATCCCAGTGCCGCGCCAAAATTTGCTTGTCGCCCTCAAAAGCTTCCAGCCGGCCGGTGATGCGGAAATGGGTGGCAGTGGCAGTCATGGTGCTATAGGTCTCGGTACGCGTGACCCAGTCGCCGCGCGAGGTTTCCATGCTCCAGTGGCATTCCTGGCGGGCCGATAAAGGGTCGTGCGGCAATATGCGGTAGTGCTCCCGCCCGCGCCCCCAAGTCGTAAGACCATGTTCCATGTTGGTGATGCGGCCAAAGTCGTCTTCAATCACCATACGTCGCTCGCCGGTCGCTTGGTCAATCGTGACTTCCCGTTTGTTCCAAGGGGCGTCCAGCGTTTTTAAGCGGACGGCGGGTGCGGCCTCGGCCGGCTCAAAATGCGGTGCTTTTTCACCGCGTACTTTGGGGCGCACTGGCAAGTCCAGATGGCTGGCGCCGGTATGCACCGTCAGCGTTACCGGGGTCGGCGCCGGCCAGATCAGCGGCCAGTAGCTGGTGGACAGCGATACCCGCAGCGTGTGCCCCTTGGGGATGCGGTAGGCCACATCGTCCAATTGGATTTTCACGGTATAGACCTTACCCGGCTCTAGGGCCTGCGGCTGGTCGTGGCTGGCGTCACCGTGCAAATGCGTCAGATTGGCCACCGCGTAGGTCAGACGCGATACTGCGCCATCGGGCCAGATGCTGTTGAGCCGCACCGCCACATGCGCCACTGGCTGGTCTACGCTGAACTTAAGCGTTAGTACCGGCGCGCCCACCAGGTCGATGTCCTGGCCCAAGGGGTTGCCGTCAAAGCACAGGGATCCGGAATCGTCCTGGCGCTGGTCGCCAGGAAATTCTGGCCCCAGCCAAATAATGCAGTACTCGCCGCTGTCCGCGCCGGTGTGTTGCGGCGAGCTAATCGTCTGCTTGCGCGCTGTGCTGCGCTCTGCGCCCAGACCGTCGGCGTTGAGGTGCAGGCGCTGTCCGTTGTGCTTGGCGTTGGGCCAGACCGTGTCGCTCACCCAGCGCCCGTCAATGTGGCTGATGCTGGCGCCAGGCCGCTGCACTTCCATGATGTAGGTGCGAAAAGCCGGGTCCTGCTCCACGCCGGTTTGCGCGCCTTTGAGCCATCGGTCCCACCAGCGCAGCGCCTCTTGCAAAAAGCCGATGCGCGGCTCGGGCACGGCAAAGTGCGGGTATTTATGTGCCCAGGGCCCGATGATGCCCTTGACCGGGCTTTGCACTGTGCCCACCAGACGTGGCACCGCATTGGTATAGGCGTCATTCCAGCCACCAAAAGCCAACACTGCCGCTTTGATGGCGCCGATGTCTTGGTTCACCGATCCGCGCTTCCAGTAGGCATCGCGGTGCGGGTGTTGTAGCCAGTCGATAGCCAACAGGGGCTCGGTGTTCAGGCGCTCCAGCCATAGGGCGCGCCATGCCTTACCCACCAGCGCCGGGTCTGGCGGGCGCGAGGAGTAGCCAAACATCGTGGCCGACCAACCCATGTTTTCCGACAACAGACAGCCGCCTTTGTAATGGATGTCATCGGTATAGCGGTCGTCCGTAGAGCACAAAGTGATGATGGCTTCCAAGCCCTCGGGTTGGCGCGCTGCCACCTGCAGGCTATTAAAGCCACCCCAGGAAATCCCCATCATGCCCACCCTTCCGGTACACCAGGGTCGCTGGCGTAGCCAGGCAATCACCGATTCAGCGTCCTGCAATTCCTGCTCGCTGTACTCGTCGTGCATCAGGCCTTGCGAGTCGCCGTTGCCGCGCATATCCACCCGGATGCAGGCATATCTACGCGGATGCAGGCATAGCCGTGGCCCGCCAGATAGGGGTGGGTGAGGGCGTCGCGCACGATGGTGCCGTCGCGTTTGCGGTAGGGCAAATGCTCCAGGATGGCGGGCACCGGGTTCTTGGCGGCGTCTTTGGGAAGCCAGATGCGCGCGGACAGCTCGGTGCCATCGGGCATGGCAATGATTTGGTGCGCGATTTCGCGCACCGCGCGGGGGAATTTGCGTAGGGTCTTCATGGCGGCGACCTTAGCGTTCACCATGCGCCCTGTCAAATCGGGAAAACCAGACGTACCTTCCCGTCCTGGGCCCGCCCTTGCAGGGCCTGGGCTTGGCGACCAGCAAAACGCTGCGCCAGCGCGTGGTGTAGCGCCGCCAGCGTACCGGCCGCGCTGCGGTGGTCCAGCGGAGTACAAATCAGCTCTAGGCTGCCGTCGCGATGGCGTACCAACTCGATAGCGCGCGCCTGGCTGGGCCAATCGATGAGGGAGGCGGTGGCAATTTCCCAAAAGCCCCGCCCGCCGCCGGCACGGGCCTGCGGGCGCGGTGGGTGCGCGTCGATACGGTGGATGTGGCGGTGGCCGACCAACCAGGCCAGCACGCAGGCATGGCGGTGCAGCACATCGGTGAGCGCTTGGGCGTGCACACGTTCCGGGTCATGGCCCCGGCGGTTGACCAGCGAGGCGCAGCCATGGTGGCTGGCCAGCAGGGCCAGGCGCCCCTGCGTGCGACCGACCTCGAGCAAACAATCGTCCAGCCAGGCGAGTTGCTGCTTGCCCACGCTGCCCTGGTAATCGCCCCAGGGGTGGTTGGTGTCCAGCAGGATGATGCGCACATGTTCTGTATCTATAAAGGTATCGCGCTGTCCGGGCGCGAGCTGCGCATAACCTTTTGCTCCTGCCGCCTCGTGTACATCGGTAAATTCTTGCGCGCTGATGATGCGCCGTCCGGCATCGGGCGCGATGGCGCGTGTACCAGGGCCGGCCGTGGTTTGCGAAAACGCTTCGGGCTCGTCCAAAAAAGCGTGCAGCGGATCAGCCGGCGCAAAGTCCGCCGGTTGCGCCAGGGTTTTGAGCGCGCCGGTGGCGATGGTCTCCAGGGCTGCGTTGCTCAGGGCCGTGCCTTGGCGCAGCACATCGTGGTTGCCAGCCACGCTGGTCCACGCAAAGCCCAGGCCCCGGCTGCTTATCACTGCGCTGGCGCGCGCCAAAAAGTCTTCTATGACCGGTAAACCCAGGGCCTTGCCGGCGCAGGGCACTTCTCCTTGCGGGCACCAATAGGGCCACAGGCCACCGGGCTGCGTGGCCAGCCAGTCCTGCGCGCCTGCGATGTCGTGCACGCCGCCATAGGCGGATAAAGACGTATGCCCGCCGCGTACCAAGGCGATAAAGGCCTGCAATTCATTGGCCTGCGCGTTGTCAATGTTGTCGCCGGTGAAAAGCGCCAGGTCATAGGGACGGTCACTGGCCGGGGCCAGTGGGTTTGCGCCTAGCGTGTCAATGTGCGCCGCCAGCGCAAAGTGCGTGAGCGCTTCATAGGGCCGGTGCATGTGCAAGAGCGGCTGCCACAGCGGTTCTTGCCCGCGCAGCTCCACCCATTCGCAGCGCGCCGGCGAGGCGCTGTCCATCACATGCGCGTCGCTGATATGCACCAGGCTGAGCAGGGTTTGGCCGCTGCCCTGCGGGCTGTGGCCGCCCAAGTCGCTGCGCACGATGTAGTCTTGCAGCGTGGGCTTTGCCCCTGCGGGCATTTGAGGTAATTGGCTGGCCATACGTTTATCGGGGGTGGCGTTGTCACAATACAGGGTTTTGCCGAGCGGGCTGCCTGCAGGCTGATCTTCCCCTATTCGCGTGAAGCATTCATGAATCCAGTTTCCCCCCAGTACCTGATTGGCGTTGACACCGGCGGCACCTATACCGATGCCGCCATTATCGAAGCCGCAGGCCAGCGTGTCATTGCCACGGCCAAGTCCATTACCACCAAAGGCGATTTATCGCTAGGCGTGGCTGATGCCATTACCCAGGCCATTGCCGCCTTGCCCCAGGGCCTGCGGGCGCAAGATATTGCACTGGTCTCGGTGTCCACCACCTTGGCCACCAATGCCGTGGTGGAAGGCCATGGCAGCGCGGTGGGCGTGCTGCTGGTAGGTTTTGATGCCAGCATGGCCGAGCGCACCGGCATTACCAAAGCTTTTCCCGGTATGGCTATAGAGCGCATTAGCGGCGGCCATGACCACAACGGCGACCAGACCGCTGCCTTGGATCTGGACGCCCTGGACGAAGCCATAGAGCGCATGGCGCCGCAGGTGGACGCGTTTGCCGTGGCCGCCGCATTTGCGGTGCGTAACCCCGCGCATGAGCAACTGGTGCGCACCCGCATTGTGGAAAAAACCGGTAAGCCCAGGTGGACGCGTTTGCCGTGGCCGCCGCTTTTGCGGTGCGTAACCCCGCGCATGAGCAACTGGTGCGCACCCGCATTGTGGAAAAAACCGGTAAGCCCGTCACCTTGTCCACCGAGCTGTCCTCCAGTCTGGACGCGCCGCGCCGCGCGCTCACCGCCACGCTTAATGCGCGCCTGATTTCTCGGGTGACCCATTTGATTGACGCAGTGCAGCGCGCCATGGCGCAATTGCAAATCCAATGCCCGCTCATGATTGTCAAAGGTGACGGCACGCTCGCGCTGGCCCATAGTGTGGCCAAGCGACCGATTGAAACCGTGCTCTCCGGTCCGGCGGCCAGTTTGGTCGGAGCGCGCTGGCTGAGCGGTTTGGACAATTTCATTTTGTCGGATATGGGCGGTACCACCACCGATGTGGGCGCCTTGGTCGACGGCCTGCCACGCGTCAACCTGGACGGCGCCGAAGTGGGCGGCTGGCGCACTATGGTGCGCGCTATTGATGTGCGCACCATTGGCCTGGGTGGCGACAGCGAAGTGGCACTGGCAGGCAACGGGCGGCTGGAAGTGCGGCCCCAGCGCATCGTGCCGGTATCGCTGCTGGCCGCGCGCTATCCGCAAACCATTGCCATGCTGCAAGCGGACTTGGCCGACGTGGATGGTGGCAATTCCCTGCAAGGCCGCTTTGTCTTGCTGCCTTTTGGCGCCAAAGGGCCGCGCTTGTCGGATGAACTTTCGGCGCGCGAGAGCGAGTTGCTGGCGCAAGTGCGCCCCGGGCCCACACCCATGCGTACGCTGGCGACCTCTGTGAACGCGCAGCGCGCCATTTCGTCGCTGCAGCGCAAAGGGCTGATTCAAGTGGCCGGCTTTACCCCCTCGGACGCCGCGCATGTGCTGGAGTTGCAAGCCAACTGGTCGCGTGAAGGCGCTTACCTGGCGGCGCAACTGGGCTGCCGTTTGCGCGAGATGAAGATGCCGACCGAGGAGCGTACCCGCGCCTACGCCCACGCGGTGTGGAGCGAAACGGTGCGCCTGAGCGCGCGGGTGATTTTGGACACCGCCTTAGGTTTTAGCCTGCCCGATGACCGCATCAGCCAGGCCATTTGCAATGGCGAGTCGTTGGTGGGGCTGGCGCAGGTCAGCATTAAGCCTTCGGTGCCGGTAGTGGCCGTGGGTGGACCGGTCAAGGTGTATTACGGCGAACTGGCGCGCCGCCTGGGTTGCGAAGTGGTGTTTCCGCCCAACTGCGACGTAGCCAATGCCGTGGGCGCTGCCACGGGTGTGGTGGCCTACACCGCCGTGGTGGAAGTGCATGGCGACGGCAGCGGATTGTTTCGCCTTACCGGGCTTGCCGACACGCAAAGCTTTGGCAATGCGCAAGCGGCTTTGCAAGCGGCCCATAGCGCCGCGGAACAAGCGGCCTTGGCGGCGGTCAAGGGCATGGGTGCCGCGCAGCCCGAAGTGGAAGTCTCCGCAGCCCGAAGTGGAAGTCTCCGAACACAAAAGCTATTACCCCAATGCGGTGGACGACCGTGGGCTGATGCAGGCGGTGGTCACTGCGCGTGCGGTGGGGCGGCCCTAGCGCTTGGTACCTGACCAATGAAAAAGGCTCTGCTACATTAGTTCGCCCGCCTAGATTCGTGGGGGCACCTTAGGGCTTTTCTGATTGATGGCCTACTTGCCCGGTTCTTTTTTGCATGCTGTCTGTTTCCAATCTCTCCTGTGTTCGTGCAGACCACACCCTGTTTCGCGGGGTGGGTTTTGACTTGGCGCCCGGCGAGTGCCTGCACCTCGAGGGTGGTAATGGCGTAGGCAAGACCAGTCTGCTGCGCATCCTGGCCGGCTTCTCGCCCGCAGCCCAGGGCCAAGTGCGCTGGCAGGGTGAGCTACTGGGCAGCAGCGCCTCTCGGCTCAGTCAAGATTTACTCTACCTGGGCCACCAGTTGGCACTCAAAGAAGAACTCAATGCCGTAGAAAACCTGCAAGCGGGCGCCGCAATTGCCGGTACGCCGGCTGCGGCGGATGCGGCCTTGGCGGCTTTGCAGCGTCTGGGTATGGGCAGCCGCGCCGCGCTGCCGGTGCGGGTATTGTCCCAGGGCCAAAAGCGACGCGTGGCACTGGCCCGTCTGCTCTTGCAGACCCAGCCTCTGTGGTTGTTAGATGAGCCCTTTGTGGCGCTGGACGGCCCGGCGCAGCAATTGGTTGCAACTTTCATGGAGACGCACTTGGCGCGCGGAGGCATGGTGTTGTTTACCAGTCACCAGCCGGTGGACATCGGAGGGCGGAGCCGCAGCTACCGCCTGGGCGCATGAGCGCGTTTATGGCTGTCTTGCAGCGCGACTTGCGGCTGGCGTTGCGGCGCAAAAGCGAGGTGCTGACGGCGGTGTTCTTTTTTGTCGTGGTGGCGACCTTGTTCCCGCTGGCGATCGGACCCGAACCCGAGACCTTGCGCAAGATCGCGCCGGGCATATTGTGGGTAGGGGCAATGCTGGCCAGTTTATTGTCGCTAGGGCGCTTGTTCGCACCCGATTATCAGGATGGCTCGCTGGAGCAAATGAGCTTGTCCCAAGCGCCACTGCCGGTGCTGGTGGCGGCCAAGGTCACTGCGCACTGGCTGCTCTCGGGCCTGCCGCTGACGCTGCTCTCGCCCTTGTTGGCGCTGCAGTTTGGCTTGGATGCGCCGACCATGGGGGTCTTGCTGCTGTCCTTGGTGGTGGGCACTCCTTTGCTCTCCTTTGTCGGTGCGGTGGGGGCCGCTTTAACGCTAGGGGTGCGCGGTGGCGAGGTGTTGTTATCCCTGCTGGTGCTGCCTCTGTATATTCCGGCTCTTGTATTTGGTTCTGGTGCCGTTGAGGCCCAGCTCAGCGGACTGGAGTATGGTGCGCAGATGTCGATATTGATGGCCATGCTGCTGCTGGCCGGTTTTTTCGGGCCCTGGGCCTGTGCCCTGGCTTTGCGCATAGCGCTTGAATAAATGGAACATTTAAGAATTCGCTGGTTTCAATGGGCTGCACCGCAGTCCTTTTATCCGCTGGCCGGTCGGCTCTGGCCTGTGTTCGCTGCCTTGGCCGCTGTGTTGGGGCTGGTGGGCCTGTACCTGGGCTTTTTTGTCGCGCCCACCGATTTTCAGCAGGGCGAGGGCTACCGCATTATTTTTGTCCATGTACCCGCGTCCTGGATGTCCATGATCATTTACCTGGCTATGGCCTTCTGGGCTTTTCTGGGTTTTACTTTCAATACACGTATCTCGGGCATGATGACCCAGGCACTGGCACCGACTGGTGCCATGTTCACGTTTTTGTCCTTGTGGACCGGCGCGCTCTGGGGTAAACCGATGTGGGGCACCTGGTGGGTGTGGGATGCGCGCCTGACCTCCGAATTGATTTTGTTCTTTTTGTACATGGGTTATATCGCCCTGACCAGTGCCATCGACGACCCACGTCGCGCCGACCGCGCCGGTGGCCTGCTGGCTTTGGTAGGCGCAGTCAACGTGCCGATTATTTATTTCTCAGTCAAGTGGTGGAACACTTTGCATCAGGGTGCGTCCTTGTCGGTGACCAAGGGTTCAAGCATGGCGCAGACCATGTTGTGGGCCGTGTTGTGGGCCTTGGCCTTTTGGGCTTACAGCATCGCCATGGCTTTGTACCGGGTGCGGGGAATTATTTTGCAGCGCGAGCGCCACGCCCGCTGGGTGCAGGAGGTGCTCGCATGATCTGGGAAAGTTGGGACGCTTTTTGGGCCATGGGCGGCTATGGCCTGTATGTGTGGGGTTCTTACGCTGTGGTGTTAATCTGCATTGTGTTAGAAATTGTGCTGGCGCGTGCCGGACAGCGCGCCAGTGTGCAAACCGCACGTGAACTATGGGAACAGGAAACCACGCATGACGCCACGCCGTAAACGCTTTGCCATCGCCTTGGGCATTCTTTCTGTGGTCGGTGGCGCCACCGCTTTGGTGCTCAATGCATTTCAAAGCAATCTGGTGTTTTTCTTTTCGCCTTCGCAGATCGTGGCCAAGGAAGCGCCGGTGGGCCGCACCTTCCGTATTGGCGGCTTGGTGGTCGCCGGTAGCGTTCAACGCGAGGGCGTGGCGGTGCGCTTTGAAGTGACCGATACCGCCACCACCGTGCCAGTGCAGTTCTCGGGCATCCTGCCCGATCTGTTCAAAGAAGGCAAAGGCGTGGTGGCCCAGGGCAAGCTGGAAAACGGCGTCTTTCAAGCCAAAGAGGTGCTAGCCAAGCACGATGAAAACTATATGCCGCCCGAAGCCGCCGAGGCTTTGAAAAACGCGGCCTTAATCAATGCCAAAACTGCCACCTCGGTGGTCCCGAGCCCCTAAATATGATTCCTGAAATCGGACACTTCTCTCTTTGGCTCGCACTGGGCATGTCGCTCGTTCTGGGCAGCGTTCCCTTGGTCGGGGCGCAGATCGGGCGCGCGGACTTGATGGCGCTGGCGCGTCCGCTGTCCTTCCTGCTGTTTTTCTTTGTAGCCTTGGCTTATGTCTGTCTGACAGTCTCTTTTGTGGGGCATGATTTTTCGGTGCGCTATGTGGCTGCTCTATCCAATACCGCCTTGCCCTTGGAGTACCGCATCGCCGGTGTCTGGGGCGGGCACGAAGGCTCTTTGCTCTTGTGGGTGCAGATGCTGGTGCTCTGGACCGTGGCCGTCGCCCTTTTCAGCCGCCATTTGCCTAAGGAGGTGACAGCACGCATACTGTCGGTCATGGGGCTGGTGGCGGTGGGCTTTTTGCTATTTATGCTGCTCACCTCCAACCCTTTTGACCGTTTGTTCCCGGCGCCGCTCGAGGGCCGCGACCTCAACCCCTTGTTGCAAGACCCGGGCATGGTGATGCATCCTCCCATGCTCTACATGGGCTATGTCGGGTTTTCAGTGGCCTTTGCTTTTGCTATCGCAGCCTTGATTGGGGGCAACTTGGACGCTACCTGGGCGCGCTGGACCCGGCCTTGGACCACGGTGGCCTGGATGTTTTTGACCGTCGGCATTGCGCTGGGTAGCGCTTGGGCATATTACGAGCTGGGTTGGGGCGGGTGGTGGTTTTGGGATCCGGTGGAAAACGCCTCGCTTATGCCCTGGCTTTTGGGCACGGCTTTAATCCATTCACTGGCCGTGACGGAAAAGCGCAATGGTTTCAAGTCCTGGACGGTGTTATTGGCCATTTTGGCGTTTGCGTTTTCGCTGTTAGGGACTTTTCTGGTGCGATCGGGGGTGCTGTCCTCGGTGCATGCTTTTGCTACCGACCCGGCCCGCGGCCAGTTCATTTTGGCCTTTTTGTCGGTGGTGATGGGTGTTTCTTTTTCGCTTTATGCCTGGCGTGCGCCGCAAGTTGGCATAGGCAAACGCTTTGGACTGTGGTCCAAAGAATCGGCCTTGCTGGGTAACAACGTCTTATTGGTGGTGGCGGCCCTGGCGGTGATGCTGGGCACCTTGTATCCGTTGGTGCTCGATGCCTTGGGCATGGGCAAGATATCGGTCGGCCCGCCCTACTTTGACGCGGTATTTATGCCGCTGATGGCGCCTGCCGTTTTTCTGATGGGAATAGGTCCGCTGGCGCGCTGGAAAAACGCGGAATTACCGGCCCTGGCTATGCGCTTGCGCTGGGCTGCGGCCGTGGCCATTGCCGGTGCCCTTATCACCGGCGCGTTGGCCGGTGAAGTGCGCCTGGTCACCACATTGGGGCTGGTCATGGCCTATTGGATAGTGGGCTCGGTAGCTACCGACTTGTGGGGACGCGTCCATCCCCAAGGGATGGATTGGGCGAATGCGCCCGCCCGTTTGCGCCAGATTCCGCGCGCGCTGGCGGGCATGATGGTGGCGCATATGGGTATCGCGGTGTTTTGTATCGGCGTGGCGATGGTCAAAACCTACGAGGTCGAGAGCGATGTCAAGATGCTCATTGGCGACAGCACCACGGTGCGCGGCTACACCTTCACATTGGACGGCATCAAGGAACTTCAAGGCCCCAACTATGTGGCGGCGCAAGGCCAGATGCGCGTCTCGCGTGATGGCCATCCGATCGCAGACTTGCGCCCGGAAAAACGCATCTACCGGGTGCAGCAAAACCCCATGACCGAGGCGGCGATTGATACCGGCCTGACGCGGGATTTGTATGTATCCCTGGGTGAACAAGTTGCAGGTGGTGCCTGGATTGTGCGGGTCTATGTCAAGCCTTTTATCGACTGGATTTGGTTCGGTTGCCTATTCATGGCGCTGGGCGGTTTGCTGGCTGTGACCGACAGGCGCTATCGCCGCGCTGTGGAGTCATAGTGATGAAGCATGTGCGCTATCTGGTGCCCATGGGCATCTTGCTGGTCTTGTTGTATTTTCTGCGCGCCGGCCTGAGTCTCAACCCTAAAGAAGTGCCTTCGCCCCTGATTGGCAAACCAGCGCCCGAGTTTTCCTTGCCGCGCCTAGACCAGCCCGAGCAGCGCATCAGCCGTGCCGATATGGTTGGTCAAGTGTGGGTGCTTAATGTCTGGGCCTCTTGGTGCGTGGCCTGCCGTCAGGAGCATCCGCTTTTGGTGCAATACGCCAAACAATCCAAAGTGCCTATTTATGGCCTCAATTACAAAGACGAGCGCGCGGCGGGCATGAAATGGCTGGCCGATTTCGGCAACCCTTATACCGCCTCCATCTCCGACCGTGACGGGCGTGTTGGTATCGATTTCGGTGTCTATGGCGTGCCGGAAACTTTTGTCATCGACCGCGAAGGTGTGATCCGCTACAAGCAAATCGGCCCCCTTACGCCCGAGGTGCTGCGTGACACGATTGAGCCCTTGCTCAAGCAACTCAATAGCTGATATGTTCAAAATAATCCTCCGTCTTGGGATCAGCCTGGCCTGGGCGATGGCCTGCGTCGGAGCCTTCGCCGCAGAGGCATTGCCCGCCAGCGATGATCCGGCCCTGGAAGCGCGGGTGATGAAAATTTCCAATGAACTGCGCTGCCTGGTGTGCCAAAACGAAACGATTGCCGCATCGCACGCCGAACTGGCCGTGGACTTGCGCCGCCAGGTGCGCGAAATGCTGCAAAACGGCCAGAACGAGCAGCAGGTGGTTGACTATATGACCGCCCGCTATGGCGACTTTGTACTCTATCGTCCGCCCTTCAAGCCGCTGACCGCTTTGCTGTGGATCGGGCCGGCGGTGATGGTTGTCCTGGGCCTGGGTACGCTGTTTGTGGTCTTGCGCCGGCGCAGCCGACTGGCTGATGAAGCCTTTGAGCCCGACGACAAGGACGCTTCCAGCGACCCCCATCTTTCCTGAGAGACACCATGACCGACGCGCTGAACACCTTGTTGGCCCCTTTTAAACGCCAATTGGCTGATCTGGAGCAAGCGCACGCAGCAGGTACGCTCAGCCAGGCGCAGCGCGATGCCGAGCGCGCCAGCCTGGAGCGCCGCTTGCTGGACATGCTCTTGCACGACAGCGCAGTCGCTGCGTCCTCAGCGGCCAAACCGGCCTGGTCCTTGATTGTTGGCGTAACGGTGTTGGTGCTAGTGATTGCCATCGGCGGTTATACCTACAAACGTTCCGCTAATCCGCCCCAAGGTGACGAAGAGGGCGCCGACGGCGTTCCCAACCAGGCCCAGGTAGCAGCCATGGTGGAGCAAGTGGCGGAGCGCATGAAGCAAAACCCCAATGATGCCGACGGCTGGGCCATGCTGGCGCGCGCTTACAGCATGATGCAGCGCAACGATGACGCGCTGGCGGCCTACCAGAAAGCAATTGCTCTGGGCAAAGAGGACGCTGGTTTGCTGGTGGATTACGCCGACACATTGGCGGTGAAAAACCAGCATAGCCTGCAAGGTGAACCCATGGCCTTGATCACGCGTGCGCTCAAGCTCGATCCGGACCACATCAAAGGCCTGGCGCTAGCGGGCGCCGACGCCTTTGAGCGCAAAGATTTTGCCCTGGCGGCGAAATACTGGGGACGCATCCAAGCGGTGGGCCCGCCAGACGATGCGCTGGTGCAGCGTGTAGCCGCGAGCTTGCAAGAGGCGCGCAAACTGGCGGGCTTGCCCGCACAGGCTGCACCCGCAGTTGCGCAATCCAAACCGCAAGCCCAAGCCGATACGGGTGCTGCCGCCCCTGGTGGGCTTTCGGTGAGCGGTACGGTCAGTTTGTCGCCCGAGCTGCGCGCCCAGGCCAGCCCCGAAGACACCGTGTTTATTTTTGCCAAAGAGGCTCCCAATGGGCGCATGCCTCTGGCCGCCGAGCGCAAGCAGGTCAAAGACCTGCCCTACCAGTTCATCCTGGATGACAGTAAATCCATGTCGCCGCAAGCGCGCTTGTCTGGCGCCACGCAAGTGGTCGTTAGCGCACGCATCAGCAAAAGCGGCAATGCCATCGCCCAGCCTGGCGATTTGCAAGGCCAGTCAGCCCCGGTAGCTTTGGGCGCGAAAGACTTGCGCATTGATATCCGCGAGGTCTTGAAACCTTAAGCCTATTTAGAAATCGACTGTCGCCATGGCGGGCCAGTAGGTTTTTTTCTGGGGTCATTGCCGGGCAGCGAGCCAATCGGCAGGCTTTGGGCCCAGCCGGTGCAGCCAGCGCAGCGCACGCGCTTGCACTGAGGCCGGGCTCGCGTGCTGTGCCAAATGGCTGGCGTCACGCTCTATGCCCTAGTCCAGGGATCGTTCCCAGCCCCATGCCCTGCAAACGCAGATCCTGATTGGCCGTAAATCTCGGGGTTTACCCTCGAAATCCACCTCCACTGTAAATAACAATTGACATTCATAAATGTCAATGTAACGATACGCCTATGCCAGCTAACGCGATCGTCATTCAACCGCCCAAGGCCTTGGCGCTGCGTGCTTTACAGCGCCTCGAA
Organism: Comamonadaceae bacterium; assembly: GCA_947503685.1. Taxonomy (GTDB): domain Bacteria; phylum Pseudomonadota; class Gammaproteobacteria; order Burkholderiales; family Burkholderiaceae_C; genus Allorhodoferax. Next base: position 17,882 of record CANNEW010000008.1, read on the forward strand.
ATGGGCGCGGGGGATGTGCTTGTCACCGCATTTGTTGCAGGACTTTTCGGGTAGGTTTTCTGAAATAGCAAGCGTAATAGGAGGTAATGTCATGGTTCGGATGGTCGTTACATTTTTAGTTGCCATGGCAACGGTACTGATTGTGTTCTTTGCGTACCAGAATCACACCATCAGTGTGCAAACGGGCTACCGGGGAACGGGTCAGTTTGTGCTCTATCAGCCCAAAGCCCTTCCGGCCAGCATTCAATTGAATTCCATACCCGAGGCCGAACCCATTGACCCGCCTGATCCTGATCTGCCAAAGGTAAGTGAGGAGTATGAGAACGTGCAGGTCCTGAACGACCTGACCGTGCTGGAGTTTTCAAGGCTGATGGGGGCACTATCCACCTGGGTTGCCCCCGAACAGGGATGTGAGTATTGCCACAACACGGAAAATATGGCCTCCGATGAGAAGTACACCAAGTTAGTTGCGCGGACGATGCTCAAAATGACCCGTCGCATCAACACCGAATGGAAGCCCCATGTCGGTGAAACCGGGGTCACCTGCTGGACCTGTCATCGCGGTCAACCCGTGCCGTCGGGAGATTGGTACACCACCGCCAAAACGGATCTACCACCTCCGATGCTTGGTAATAAAGACTACCAAGGCAAGCCCGGAGTGGCCAATATCGCGAACTCATCCCTGCCCTACGATCCACTGACCAGATACCTTATTGACGATAACGACATCCGTGTGCAGGGCATCGTAGCGATGGCTGGCACCAACCCTTATCCGCACAATGGGGTCAAAAAGGCTGAAACGACCTATGCCATGATGATGTACTTCTCCAAATCCTTGGGGGTAAATTGCACCTACTGTCATTCGACCCGCGCATTTGGCAGTTGGCCCGATAGCCGGCCAGAGAGGGCCACCGCATGGTACGGGGTGCGAATGGTGCGTGATTTAAATACAAGCTACCTTAAGCCCGTTGCAGCCGTGTTGCCCGCTTACCGCCTCGGCGAGCATGGCGATGGGCCCAAGGTTGGGTGTGCCACCTGCCACAAAGGAACCTTCAAGCCACTCTTGGGGAAAAGCATGAAGCAGGACTACGAAGAGCTTTGGCGCACCGGCGGACCGCAAATCGATACCGGCTATGTTTCCCCGCCCCTGGTCGAAGTAAAAAATGCGGTTGTACCCCCTGCGAGCTTGGTCAATGGCCGCTATTGAAGCCGTAAGAGCGGGTATATCGGCCAACTTGCTCACGGGTGCTTTGCCGCCCTTGCCTAAGTGCACGCCTCGCTCGCTGGGCCTGCGGCATGGGCAGCCCGGCCAGGCCTCACTTCTTTCGCTTCAGCGCCATGCCCGGCAACGCCTCGCGCAGCGCGAGCAACTGATCGATCTTGCCCTGCCCGTTCAGTTTGAGAAAACGCTCAAACGCGACCGCCATCTGAGGCAAGGGTTTAATCGCCGGCGAGTGCACGACGAACCAATCCCGCACGATGACACTGCCCTCCATCGGCAGCAAGGTGAGCAAGCCTGCTTTCATTTCCAGAACGCAGGTATGCAGTGGCAGGTAGGCCGGACCAAATCCGGCCATGCACATCTGCTTGATCGCTTCATTGCTGGCGAACTCAGAGCCGATGCGCAGGGTATGGCCAGCTTCGCGGAACAGACGCGTCAATGTGGCGCGCGAGCCGGAGCCGCGTTCGCGCACCAGCATGGGCTCTTTGGCAAGCCTGGCCATGGTCAACTTACTTTCTGCAATCAGCGCATGACCAGGTGCAGCCAGAAAACCCATCAAATTCTTTGCAAATCGCGTCGCCGTCGGCTTAAGACTGTCAGGCGGGTCACCCATAATGTGGCGCGCGAGCCGGAGCCGCGTTCGCGCACCAGCATGGGTTCTTTGGCAAGCCTGGCCATAGTCAGCTTACTTTCTGCAATCAGCGGATGTCCAGGTGCAGCCAGAAAACCCATCAAATTCTTTGCAAATCGCGTGGACGTCGGCTTAAGACTGTCCGGCGGGTCACCCATCACAGCGACGTCGATTTCCTGCGACTCCAGGCTTCGCACAATTTCATCGCGATTGCCCACATGCAGCTTGACCTTGGCCTTGGGATTTTCGTTGGCGTAGGCCACCAGCAGGCTGGGCAACCAGTATTCGGTGGTGGCAACTGCACCCACGCGCAAGGTTCCCAAAAAGGCGCCCGCATAGGTATCCATGTTCTCGCCCATCTCGTTCCACAGCGCAATGACGCGCTCAGCGTAATCCTGCAGCATGACGCCTGCTTCGGTAAGGCGCACGCCACGGCCGGTGCGCATTACCAGCGGGGTGCCCAGCGTTTCTTCGATAGAACCGATTTGGATCGAAATAGCCGACTGTGTCAGGTGCAACACTTGGGCCGCCTGCGAAATACTGCCCAACCTTGCAACGGTGTGAAAGGCGTAGAGTTGCTTGAGTGTTGCGATTCTGGAAAGCATGAAATGATATTAGCTTTAACAAATGCCATTGTCAAAATATTTAACTACTCATTTTCAACTTGCCTCCATATACTCGCGCCTAATTTAGTGTGTGAGGAAGGTGAAAATAAGTCCTTCCCTCATCAATCCACAGAGATGCAGGAGTAGTCAGACGAATGTGCAAAAACCTGATTAAGGCGATCAAATACGTCGCCAGCCAAGACTCGGCAAACCGCGCTTTTGCGCCGCTTCGCTGCAGCGCTTTGTTGGAGCGCGTTTGACACTTTCTTCCCTGCTTGCCCGACGCGTCGCACGCCCCTGCCGGGGCCTGGCTTTTTCCCCCTTCATCATCCGCCGCGGGCGATCCGCTTTGGTGTTCGACCAGCCAGCGGCAACCTTGTTCCCCCTCATGGCCGTTCTGCCATAAATGCTTCCTCAACCACTCTTACGGAGACATCTCGATGACTGAAAGAAAAAATATGAACAGAAGGTCCATGTTGGCCCTCACCGGCAAGGCCGGAATGACCACATTGACGGCGCAGGCCATTGGCGTCAACCTCGGCCTGGTCGGCGTCGCCGGCGCTGCGCAGGGCAAGGTCGAGCCCTTCCGCTTTGCAATCATTAGCGATCCCCACCTCTATAGCGGCGTAGACCATGTCTTTGACAAAAACTTGGAAGACGCCGTTGCGCAAACCAACGCACTGGCTAAACAGCCTGATTTCACTATCGCGATGGGTGACATAGCGCACCATGGTGAGCGGGATCAAATGGAGAAGGGCAAACGCATCCTTTCCGCGCTGAAATCCAAATTAGTCTCCATTCCAGGCGAACACGACTGGTACCTGGATATGGGCGCTTCTTGGCGCGAGAACTTCGGCAAAGAGACCTGGTCATTCGATCACAAGGGTGTTCATTTCATCGGTATGAATGCTATTTTGACGCCCGATTTCTGGACCGCTGCGAAACTGACTAACGCTCAGCGGCGCGACTGGTTCATGCCCTTAAATAGCCCGGTTCCAGGCCTTTGGGGTTGCGGCGAAGAGCAGCGCGACTGGCTCAAAAAGGATGTGGCCAAAGTCGATCCCCAAACCCCAGTCGTCATCTTCACGCATTCACCGTTATGGGATTACTACCCGCGCTGGAACTTCCAAGTCTCGGACTCCAAGGAAATCCGCCAGATCTTGGGCAAGTTCAATGCCGTAACGGCCTTCCATGGACATGTGCACCACACCGTCTACAACAAAATCGGCAACATGACCTCCATTGGCACCATGAGTACCTCGTGGCCGTGGCCCTACCCGCCGGTTAAGCTGCCTTATCCCGAGTTCCAGCAAAACCGTGCCGACCCGTCCAACACCGCCGACGGTATGGGAAGCGCGGCCATTGACCTGGACCAAACAGGTGGTTCTTTTGTCACGCACAAGCCATTTGCCGACTCACTGCCAGCGAAGATGAAGAACGGCTTCAAAGCTTAAAAGGAGATACGAATATGAATATTCAATCCAAATCTCTTCGGCGCTATGTTGCGCCCCTTGTCGCCATCGCGGTGCTGGCTACAGCCACACTGGTGACTGCGCGTGAGCCATTCACTAAGGCGGAGCTCAAAGTCGCGGATGACAAGTTGACGCAGTCAGCCAAGCGCGGCTACGACATGTGGTACGGCGCCCGCGCCGACATGGCCAATAACGGTCTGGCCTGCGCCAACTGCCACCCTGATGCGGCTGCCACCAATCCGCAGACTTTCCCCAAGTACATGCCCCAAACCGACAGGGTCATGGCCTACCGCGAGATGGTCAACTGGTGCATCCAGAACCCCCAGGGTGGCAAGGAAATGGCTTCCGACAGCGCCGACATGGTTGCTTTGGAATCCTACTCCTACTACCTGCACCGCGGCGTAACCATCCAAACGGGCTTGCAAACCCGCCAGACTGCGGGCCCCACGCCGACGACCGCCCGCGGCATGAACGTCAAGGGCACTGGGATTGGCTTCGACAAGTAAGTTTGCCAAGCCAGCGGACTGTATGGCTTGGGCCGTTGGTCTGCTGGCCCAGGTGATATTGGTGGGTGCAGCATCCGTACAGGGTGCTGCAGCCCAGCAAACATGCATAGCCGGTAAGTCAACCCTGCAGGTGACGCGCTTTCGCGACAACGGCGATGGAACAGTCACGGACGTCGATTCAAAATTGATGTGGATGCGGTGTGCAAGCGGTCAAAGTTGGGTGGATGCCCAGTGCACTGGGCAAGCCACCGCGTACAACTGGCCGGACGCAGTGGGTAAAGCTAATCAAATCAGCCGCAGTGGTGACGCCTTTTTTAACGATTGGCGCCTTCCTGCTTTGCGCGATCTGGCGACGATCACGGATCGGGGTTGCGAGAACCCTCGTACCAATCTGCTCCTGTTTCCAGGCACACCATCGTCGGCATTTTGGACGTCTACTCCCCGCCCAGGCGGGAAGACCGAGGATCTGGCATTTGCTTTGAGCTTCGGCGCGGAAGGTGTCCTGGCAGCCCGTAAGGATGAGCGCTTTTATGTACGATTCGTCCGCAGTGCAATGTGATGAAAGTTCCAAGTGCGTTCTGAAGCTAGTCTACGGCGCCGACAATTGCTTCTGGCAGCAGGTGCATGGACGGCAGCAAGCGCGTCAGGTGCTGCGCAGGTCGCCAGTGTGGCGTCACGGCCAGACCTGGAACTGGCGTTTGCAGCACGCACTTTTACCGAGGCGATCGCTGCGCTCGGTGGCATGCCGCAGCTAAGCACACAGATCTCGTTGGAGTTGCCCCAGCTTGCAGAAAACGGAGCGCTTGTACCGATTACCGTTAGCAGCCAGTTGGGAGGCACCCGGGACATTCTCATCTTGGTTGACGGCAATCCCCAACCGGTGGCGGCTTGTTTCAGTATCCCCGATGGCACCGAGGCCTTTGCTTCGATCCGTATCCGTTTGGCGCAGAGCGGTACGGTGTACGTCGTTGTACGCACCGAAGAAGGCCTGTTTTCTGCGGCGCGTGCGATCCAGGTCACCGTTGGCGGTTGCGCCTGACGCATCCATTTTTATATTCTCGCCATGTCACAGCCCATCCGCATCCGCGCACGTGTCCGTAACGGCACCGCTGACGTGATGATCCTGATGCCGCATCCGATGGAGACGGGCTTGCGGCAGGACGAATCGGGGAACACCAAACCCGCGCACTTCATCACCCGCATGTTGGTCACGGTCGCGGAGCGTACCGTGTTCTCTGCCCGCATGAGCTTTGCGGTGTCACAAGATCCGCTCTTAAATTTTCGACTGTCCGGCGTCCTCGCCGGGGAGCGACTTCGCGTGGCCTGGACTGACAACCAGGGCGAAACACGCGTCGATGAAGCTTTAATTACCTAAACCCTTCCACCCTTTTATAACCATGGAGTCTGAAATGAAATCTGATATGCCCAACCACAACCGACGTGTATTCATGCTGCACACACTTGTCGGCGCTTCCGTCGTAGCTACTGCGCGCCAGGCTCACGCAGCGGGCGAGACTGAAGCCGTGAAGGAGACCGATGCGTATCCCAAATCGATGGGCTTTCGTTTGAATACGGCCGATGTGGACAAAGTCAAGTATCCGCGGCACACGCTCGAGCAGCGCTGCAGCCAATGCCAACTTTTCAAAAATACTGCCGGTGAATCGACGGGGAACTGCTCGTTCTTCAAGCGCTCGGTTCCTGTGGACGGCTGGTGCCGCAACTTCAAACAAGTCAAAGCGGCGGCTTGAATCTGAACTTGCACCCTTAGGGTCTGATGCTTGCCCGCTGGCTTACGTTGGCGTGGCAAGAATGGGTCTGCCCCCGCAGTTTTTTTTAGGCCTTTTGGGGCAGGTTTTCTGCAATATTGAGCGCACTAGGAGCTAACTCCTTGATGCGCGGCTTCCGAATGAGCGCATCAAAGCATTAATTTGATGCCTTCAAAAAATGCCGCCGTCATCAGCACATAGCGCAGGAATTTGCCGATCAAAATGTAGGCCAGGCAAGGCCAGAAGGGCAACTTGAGCCAACCGGCCAGGGTACACAGCGGGTCGCCTACCAGGGGTAGCCAAGCTAGCAGACAGGCTTTGGGGCCAAGGCGGTGCAGCCAACGCAGGGCGCGTGTTTGCACAGAGGCATTGCTCGCCTGCGGTGCCAAATGGCTTGCACCGCGCCCCATGGCGTAATCCAGGGCGCCACCCAGGGTGTTGCCCGCGGTGGCCACGGCAATCACCGGCCAGAATTGCGCGGGGTTGAGATGAATCACACCCAGCACCACCGGCTCCGAACCCATAGGTAGCAGCGTCGCCGAAATAAAGGACACCACAAAAACCGTGGACAGGCTATAGGCCGGCAGGGCCAGCATGTCCAAGAGCGATTGCATCCATATGTCCATTGCGCAGGCAGTATAGGTAAAGCGTGTGTCTAAATGCACAGTGTGCTGAAAATTTAGGCATATAGAATAGTTCTCCGCGTACGGCAAACTCCTGGCGCGCGGCCCTGAAGTTTTCCCCCACCACTTATTCCTTGCATGCAAATCGGTCCTTACGCATTGAAAAATCAGGTCTTCGTCGCGCCCATGGCCGGCGTCACCGACCGCCCGTTTCGGCAGTTGTGCAAACGCCTGGGCGCGGGCTATGCGGTCAGTGAGATGGTCACCTCGCAGCGCGATTTATGGGATTCGCTCAAGACTTCGCGCCGCGCCAACCACGAGGGCGAACCCGGCCCGATCGCGGTGCAAATTGCAGGCACCGATGCCGCCATGATGGCCGACGCGGCCCGCTACAACATCGACCGTGGCGCGCAAATCATTGATATCAATATGGGCTGCCCGGCCAAAAAAGTGTGCAATAAATGGGCCGGTTCCGCGCTGATGCAGGACGAGGCTTTGGCGCTGGAGATCATCGAGGCCGTGGTGCAAGCCGGCGCTGCGCGCAATGTGCCGGTCACGCTCAAAATGCGCACCGGCTGGTGCCAAAGCGAAAAAAATGCCTTGTCGATTGCGCTGGCTGCGCAAAGCGCGGGTGTCGCCATGGTCACGGTGCATGGCCGTACGCGTGAGCAAGGCTATCGCGGTCAGGCCGAATACGAGACCATTGCCGCAGTGAAAGCCGCGCTGCACATTCCAGTGGTGGCCAACGGCGATATCGATAGCCCACACCAGGCGCGTCAGGTGCTTAACCAGACCGGCGCAGACGCGGTGATGATTGGCCGCGCCGCGCAAGGGCGCCCTTGGATATTCCGGGAAATCACGCATTTTTTGGACACCGGCAGCGTACTTGCGCCGCCCCTGGTGCAAGAGGTGCGCCGCTGGCTGCTAGCCCATTTGCAAGACCATTACAGCCTGTATGGCGAGTACACCGGCGTGCGCAGTGCGCGCAAACATATTGCCTGGTATTTGCGCAGCCTGCCCGGCGGCGAAGACTTCCGCCGCCACCTCAACCTATTGACCGACAGCGCCACACAAGTGCAGGCCGTAGCCGATTACTTAGACCATTTAAACCAAAGCATGGACCGCATTCCTGCGGCCTATGATGCCAGCGGGCGCTTATTGCCCGACGCGACATCCTGTGCCAACGAAAGCGACCTTATGCGCCAACCGACCTTGAGCCTGCACCATGAGCAATAACAAGCTGGACGAAAGCGTACGCGCCAGCCTGGAAGCCTACTTGCGCGACCTGGATGGTCTGGAGCCACACGGCATGCACGAGATGCTAGTGCGTGCGGTAGAAAAACCCTTGCTCGAAGTAGTCATGGTCGCTGCTGCCAACAACCAGTCCAAGGCCGCGCAATGGCTGGGCCTGAACCGGAACACCTTGCGGAAAAAACTTTTGGAACACCACCTGTTATGAACGCTTTAACCAGTCCAAGGCCGCGCAATGGCTGGGCTTGAACCGCAACACCTTGCGTAAAAAACTTTTGGAACACCACCTGTTATGAACGCTTTACTTTCCGTCTCGGACAAAACCGGTGTGCTCGATCTGGCGCGCGCCTTGCATGCCCTGGATATACGCCTGCTCTCGACCGGCGGCACCGCCAAGCTGCTGGCTGAGCATGGCCTGCCGGTGACCGAAGTGGCCGCCATGACTGGCTTTCCGGAAATGCTCGATGGCCGGGTTAAAACCCTACATCCTAAAGTTCATGGCGGCCTGCTCGCGCGGCGCGATGTGCTGGCGCACATGCAGGCGCTCGCAGCCCATGGCATTGAGACCATCGATCTGCTGGTGGTGAATTTGTATCCCTTCGAAGCCACGGTGGCGCGCGCCGGATGCACGCTGGAAGAGGCGATTGAAAACATCGACACCGGCGGCCCGGCCATGGTACGCAGCGCGGCCAAAA
>CANNEW010000009.1 GCA_947503685.1 Comamonadaceae bacterium
CCCAGCGCACCATGCGTCGAGTAATGTGTGGCGCTGCAAGGCCTACGAAAGCGATCAGGCCGGTATGGGCAACTGCCGCGCCGGTGGCCAGTGCCAAGGTCATGATCAGGACCCAACGCATAGGCCGCACCGGCAAGCCCAGGCTGGCGGCCGTTTGCTCACCCAGTGCCAAGCCATCGAGCCAGCGCCCCAAGACCATGGCCAGCCCCAGCCCCGGCACTAGTGCAGCCAGCATCAACGCGCAACTGTCCCAGCCCACAAAAGCGGTGCTCCCCAACATAAAACCCTGCATGCTTTGCAACAAGTGCGGGTAAATCTGCAAGACCAGCGAGGTGGCAGCTCCCAACACCACCGCGACCACCACCCCGGCCAGCAAGAGGCGCAAGGTCTGCGCCATACCGCTGGCAAGCGCCGCGGTCATGGCCACAGCCAGCATCGCACCAACAAACGCCGCCCCGGTGAGACCTAGCCTTGCGAGCCAATGCATATCGATCAGCGAACCATCGAGCCCGACCAAGGCCAAGCAAACACCCAGCGATGCACCCGATGCACTGCCCAGCAAATAGGGGTCTGCCAAGGGATTGCGAAAAACCGCTTGCGAAAGCGCACCGGCCAAACCGAGCAGAGCACCGGCAAGCCAGGCGCCGATGCTGCGCGGCATGCGAATCTGCCAAACGATTTGGGCCATCATGCCGCTGTGCACCTCTGGTTGCGCCAAACCTAACAATGCCCCCAGCCCATGCCAATCGTCCAGGCCCGTGCTACCGGCCAACATGCCCGCCAACAAAAAGACAACCGTGGCAGCGCACAGCAGCAGGCCTAGCACCAAGGGGCGCTGGTACACATAGTCCCTCACGGCGTCTGCCCCTTGGGGTAGAGCCTGGCAAGGCAGCGGGCCAATAGCAGTGCGCCCTGCCCCATGCGCGGGCCTGGGCGAACCAGCAGGTCGCCTTCGGCCGGCGAAAAAGTGCACACCTTGTGTTCTTTTAAAGCGCGCACCATGCCCCAGCCCGGGCGCTGTGCCAGCGCACTAAAACTGCTATCGGCAACCACCACCACATCGGGCTGCGCACGCACCACCAGCTCCGGATTGATTTTGGGGAAAGGGCCTAGCTCCGGCCCCACAATATTGACCAAGCCTAAGTGGCTGAGTGTTTGCCCGATGAAGGAGGACGCACCCGCGGCATAGGGTGCAGAGCCGACTTCGAAATACACTTTTTTACCACGCGCACCTAGGGGCATTAGCGCTTGCGCCTGCGCAAATTCCAGGTCGATTTGACGGATGACTGGCTCAGGGTCCGCGACGTACAGCGCCTGCGCCAGCGTGCGAATAACGCGCACGGCGTCGGCCTGGTCCTTGGGTTCGAGTTGCAATACCGTCAAGCCCAAGGCGGCCAAGCGTTCGGTCCCCGGCGAGGAGGAAGCCGCCAGCACCAGGTCAGGCTTGAGCGCGAATATGGCTTCAATTTGCGGATCCAATCCGCCGCCTAACTGAGGTAATTTGCGCACCGCTTGCGGGAAATTCGAATAACGGTCCACGCCGACCAAGTCCTGGCAGCGCCCCAAGGCACACACGGTTTCGGTTAGCGAAGGCAAGAGGCTGACGATGCGTTTAGGCGCCTGCGCGATGCTGACCTGACGGCCTTTGTCGTCGGTGATGCTGACAGCGGCCCACACGCCGCAATAGCCTAGCCACAGCGCTAGCAGCAACAGCCATTTTTTCATTGCACGGCACCTGCGCCGATAGACGCCCGCATCCAGTCGGCGCAGACCGCATGCAATGCATCCAACCCTTCGGTGAGTGCTGCCGGGCCGGGTTGCAAAATCAAAGGCGACTTGATTTCATGCAATTGCCCGCTACGCACAGCCGCAATCGCGTCCCATCCCGGACGTTGTGCCACTAAATTCGCGCGGAATTTCTTGCCACACCAGGAACCGAAGATGATGTCCGGGTTACGCCGCAATACCTCGGCGCTGTCCGCAATGATGCGGTCCTTGCCTAGGCCCTGCTGCGCCAGTTCGGGGAACACGTCGTCGCCACCGGCGACACCCACCAACTCGGACACCCAGCGGATGGCGCTGATATGCGGTTCGTCCCATTCCTCAAAATACACCAGCGGTCGACGCGCGCCGGCCGCTTGCAGTGCGCTCACCCGTGCGCATATTTGATCTAGGTGCGCCTGCATCGCCGCAATGCGTTGCAAGCCCTGTTCGGCCTGACCGACCATGGCGGCCACCTGGTAGAGCATCGCAAAAATCTCGGCCACGCTGCGCTGATTGAATACCGTGACCTGCACCCCATAGCGAATCAACTGCGCAGCGATATCGGCCTGCAAATCCGAAAAGCCAAAAACGCAATCGGGCTGCAAGGCCAATATCTTGTCAATTTTCGCGCTCAAAAAAGCGCTGACTTTGGGCTTTTCCTGGCGCGCACGGGGCGGGCGCACGGTATAGCCCGAAATACCCACAATGCGCGCCTCCTCACCGAGCAGGTACAACCACTCGGTGGTTTCCTCGGTAAGGCAGACGATGCGTTGCGGGTACAGGTCCTTCATGGGCTTACTTGGGTTGGTACTGCAAAGTCACAAACACGCCAGCACCGGGCGTGTTGTAGCCACTGGCCAGCTCATATTTACGATCAAACGCATTTTCAATACGGCCGCGCAGCGTCCAACCAAGTTCAACTTCTTTGCTGGCATAGAAGGACCCGATGGCATAGCCCGGCAACACGATGGCGCTGTAATCGCTGTCCTTGCGATGGTCCGCCGCATAGACCTTGGCACCCCATTCGATGCCGGCCAGGACCCGCGAAACGCTCAGGTTTCCATACATCTGAGCGCGGCGCGCCAAACGCTTACCGGTCGCGACGTTTTTCGGGTCCTGCGAGACCACAGTCAGAGCGAGCGCATTTCCCCAAAGCTGCGTTCGCAAAGCCGCCTCCAGCCCTTTGTTTTCAGTACGGCCTACGTTGGTATAGGTGACGTAGTCTTCGGTGTCGATCGCATCATCAGTGCGCGCTTCAAAATACGCAGCGCGCGCATAGGTGCTGCCTTGCGCATAGACAAGACCCACTTCCCGGCTCTGGTAAGTCTCGGACTTGAGACCGGGGGTTGCCGCCACTTCATAGGCCGTAGGCGCGCGGAAACCGGTTGACATCGTTGCGTTGATTTTCCAGCCACCGCCCAATTTATAGCCCAGGCCCAGCAAGCTTGAATTGATCTTTTGATCATTTTTTGCGCTATTGCCGGCACTGGGCTCTTCGGTAGTCAGTTGGTCATTACGCACATTGGCCTGCAAAGTGAGCGCGTCTAAGGACTGGGTGACGCCTAGGTAAGACCCAAGTGCGGATTTGCGCATCTCGTAAGCGCTGTCTCCCTCGCCCTCAAAGGACGATTGCGCGTAATCTAAACCAAAATTGATCAATGTCGCAGGCAGTATCTGGTAGGTGTTTGACCAGCGCAGTTCACGCTGCGTGCCCGTGGAAAGTCCGTTTTTATAGGATCCGTCGCCCGCCGTGTAAAGCACCCCGTTGCGGGAGTCTTCATAGCGCATTTGCGAGAGCGAAAAATCCAAAACACTAGACCAGCTCTGCGTCCATGTACGCTTGACAAAAGCGCTTAGGTTTTGGGTTTCCCGCTTCAGCAGGTTTTTCTCCGTGCTGGTACCGAAGGCATCATCATAATCATCCGAACTGCTGCTAAATTTGAAGCGCAAACCCACTGCGGTATCGGCGTCCATATTCCTGTCCATATTCAGAGCGAAAAAATGACTGGTGTAGCCGTCTTTGTCCGGATTAGCATTTTTCTTTTTGCTGCTATCGATCGCCGAAAAGCCATCCGACGCAGATTGGCCAAGATTGAGATTTAAGCGAATCCCCTCGAATTCCCCTGCATAACCGGCTTGCAGTTGGCGCGTGTTGGCAGAACCTATACCTACCGAACCATAGGCCTGCGGTTTACCCTTGCCGCTTACCGTGGTGATGCTGATGACGCCACCCACCGCTGCATCGCCATACAAAGCACTGGCATTACCGCGCAGTATTTCAATGCGCTCGATCTGTTGTAGTGGAATGTCAATGACCAACAAAGAGCCGATTTGATCCACCGATGAACGTACACCGTCGACCACGATTACGCTGTTAATGCTGTTTTGGCCGCGCAGAAAAAACGAGGTCACAGCGCCCGGTCCGCCATTGCGGGCGAACTCGAAGCCCGCTTCGCCCTGTAACAAATCCGCCAGTGACTGTGCTTGCGAGCGCTCGATGTCTGCGCGCGTGATCACGGAGACGGATGACAAAACATCGGCGAGCGGCTGCTCTACCCGCGTCGCGGTGACCATGACTTGCGGCAAGGCCAGTGCCCCATCATCGGCAAGCGCAAGCCCCGCTGTAGACAAGAAAGAACATGCCAAAGCCGCGCGCAGCGCAGCAGCACGCACGGTGTAAATACCATTTTTCATAAAGATTAAGACCATTAACAAAACCCTCACCGTCTCCCCGACAGCGCATGGGCGTTACTGCAGCGCGCAAGCGCACCACCACCTTGTTGGCCGGTATCCGGGCTGGTGGCGCAACTCCCATCGCCTTCCCAAGCGCTTGTTCAAGGCACTCAGTGGCTGTGATGGGAGCGAAATCCTTGCGGATTTGTCCACTTACCGTTGCGGGGGCAGCGCAGGTTAGGTTGGCTTTGCGGGGCCTTCCCTCCTGCTTCCCGTTGAACTGCGCCATGTGAACCACGGCGCGAGCACCAACGCGGCCGATTGTAGGCGCACGGAATCACTGCCTCGGGGCGACACTACAATCGTCCACCATGGAGCAGGCATCCCCCATTGACCAAATTGCCGAGCGCGTTGAGCGCTTGCTGCTGCGCTACGAGGAATTGCAGCGCACCAACGTCCTGCTGACGCAGCAAGTGGCCACCTTGACCCAAGAGCGCGATTCCTTCAAATCTCGCCTGTCTGCCGCCCGCTCACGTGTCGATGCCTTGCTCGAGCGCATTCCCCAGAACGCTGCGCCAGTCGCCGCGACTGGGACACCTAGCCCCACCGATAGCCGCTTTTGACCACCATGAAACAACTGGAAGTGCAAATCATGGGCCAGAGCTATTTGCTGGGCTGCCCCGAGGGCGGCGAAGAGCAGTTGCTCAAGGCCGTGCAGCGCGTGGATGCGGGCATGTGCAAGATTCGCGACGCCGGCAAAGTTAGGGCGCGTGATCGAATCGCCGTGCTGGCCGCGCTCAACCTGGCTTTTGACGTGGCATCAGCCAATGGCAAACTGCCTGCAGACCTGGCCGTCGAGAGCGGCCCGGCGCTGACGCTGAACCGGCGCCAGAGCGACCGGGTGCTGGAGCCGCTGATCAAACGCCTGGACAAAGTCCTGGCCAACGACGGCCTGCTGTTCTAGCCCTTCTTGCGCGCTTTGACCCCTACAATGGTCAGCGTCTGCGGTTCCACCGGGCTTTTTATTTCCTGAACCAATGCTCATTGAGCCAGGGCTTGGAATATCGCTCCCCAGGCGTGATCATCTCGCGTTAGATGGACCCAATGGGGTGCTGACCTCGCCCACCTAAACTGCGGTTTAGGATGCGGGTCCGGTGGCCCACCGCAGACACCTTTGCTCCTCCTCACTACGTTCCAGTCGCCCTTATGTTTGAACCCCTCATGGTGATGGAACTGGCCGTACTCGGCCTAGGCGCAGGATTGCTGGCTGGCATGCTGGGCATTGGCGGGGGCATGTTGATTGCGCCCTTTGTCAGCATCATCCTGGAGCGGCGTGGCGTGGGCACCGACATCAGCGTGAAGATGGCGATTGCCACCTCCATGGCCATGATTGTGTTTACCAGCCTGTCCAGCGTGCGCGCCCATCACCAGCGTGGCACGGTGCGCTGGGATATTGTCAAAGCGCTAGCACCGGGCATTGCCTTAGGCGGCGCGCTGGCCAGCGCAGGGCTTTTTGCCATCCTCAAAGGCAGCGCCCTATCGCTCATTTTTGCCGGCTTTGTAGGTTTCTCAGCCACCCAAATGCTGCTTAACCGCCAGCCCAAGGCCCACCGCGAGTTGCCCGGCTGGAAGGGCCAGACGCTGGCCGGTGGCGCCATTGGCTTTCTGTCCGGTCTGGTCGGCGCGGGCGGCGGTTTTGTCAGCGTACCGTACATGGTGGCGCACAACGTGCTGATCCTCAATGCCGTCAGCACCAGCGCGGCACTGGGTTTTCCCATCGCGTTTTTCAACACCATCGGCTACATCGTTTCGGGCTGGCACAACGAAGCCTTGCCGCCCTGGTCCCTGGGCTATGTCTGGCTGCCAGGCCTCTTGGTCACCGCATTTTGCAGCGTGTGGACTGCGCCCTTAGGCGCCAAGCTAGCACACCGCCTGAACCTAGTCATGCTCAAGCGCCTATTTGCGATCATGCTCTATGGCTTGTGCGCTTATATGGCCCACAAAGGGTTGAACGCCTAGGCGCCCTGCCAATTGCACCCATAAAAAAGGCCGACTCGCGTCGGCCTTTTTGCTGAGGGCTTGACAGCCCGAAGCAACTTAGCCCATGTGTAAACCGCCGTTCACCGAGAAGTCAGCGCCGGTGGCGTAACCGCCTTCATCGGAGGCCAACCAGGCGATGATGGAGGCGATTTCGCTGGGTTCGCCCAGGCGTTTGACCGGCACGGTGGCGACGATCTTGGCTAGCACGTCTTCGCGGATGGCTTTGACCATGTCGGTACCGATGTAGCCAGGGCTCACGGTGTTCACGGTTACGCCTTTGGTGGCCAGCTCCTGGGCCAGGGCCATAGAGAAACCATGCATCCCGGCTTTGGCAGCCGAATAATTGGTTTGACCCGCCTGGCCTTTTGCGCCGTTCACCGACGAGATATTGATGATGCGGCCCCAACCTTTTTCCACCATGTCGGCGACCACTTGCTTGGTCACGTTGAACATAGAGTTCAGGTTGGTCTCGATCACCATGTCCCAGTCCTCACGGCTCATTTTCAAGAACATGCGGTCGCGCGTAATACCGGCGTTGTTCACCAACACATCGATCACGCCATGCTCGGCCTTGGACTTGGTAAAGGCTTCCACGGTGGAGTCCCAATCGCCGACATTGCCCGCCGATGCGTAAAAGGTGTAGCCCAATGCCGCCTGTTCGCCAATCCACTTGACGTGGTCACGGGTGGGGCCACAACCTGCGATGACTTTAAAACCTTCTTTGTGCAAGCGCTGGCAAATGGCGGTACCGATTCCACCCATACCACCGGTAACGTAAGCAACTTTCTGACTCATGACTGTCTCCTTTTTATAAATAAAACTAACTCAACTTATTATCAAATTAACGCTCAATGGTGAGTGCAACACCCATGCCACCGCCAATACACAGGCTAGCGATACCTTTTTTGGCACCACGGCGGCCCATTTCATGCAACAAGGTCACCAAAATACGGCAACCTGACGCACCAATCGGGTGACCGATGGCAATCGCGCCGCCGTTGACATTGACCTTGGAGGTATCCCAACCCATTTGCTGGTTGACGGCACAGGCCTGGGCGGCAAAGGCTTCGTTGATTTCCAGCAAGTCCAGGTCTTGCGCCTTCCAGCCGGCGCGGGCCAGGGCTTTTTGCGAAGCGGGTACCGGGCCCATACCCATCATGGCCGGGTCCAGGCCGCTGGTGGCGAAGCTGGCGATGCGGCCCAAGGGGGTCAGCCCTAGGGCGGCGGCTTTTTGCGCCGTCATCACCATCACGGCAGCGGCGCCGTCGTTGATGCCCGAGGCATTGCCGGCGGTGACGCCACCGGCCTTGTCAAACGCGGGGCGCAGACCGGCCAGGGCTTCGGCGTTGGACTTGCGGTTGATAAATTCATCGGCCGCAAAAACGATCGGGTCGCCTTTTTTCTGGGCGATGCTAAAGGGCACGATTTCATCGACAAACTTGCCTGCGTCTTGCGCGGCAGCGGCTTTTTGCTGGCTGGCCAGGGCCAGTGCGTCTTGCATATCGCGGGTGATGCCGTGGGCCTTGGCCACGTTCTCGGCGGTGATGCCCATGTGGTACTGGTTGTACACATCCCACAGGCCATCGACAATCATCGAGTCCACCATATTCCAGTTGCCCATGCGCTGGCCGTCGCGGCTACCCATCAGCACATGGGGCGAGGCGCTCATGTTTTCCTGACCGCCGGCGATCACGATATCGCTGTCGCCCCAGGCCACGGCTTGCGCGGCCAGCATCACCGCTTTGAGTCCGGAGCCGCAAACTGCGTTAATGGTCAGCGCTGGCGTTTCTTTGGCCAGACCGCTTTTCATCAGCGACTGGCGCGCCGGGTTTTGGCCGGATCCCGCAGCAAGTACCTGGCCCATGATGACTTCACCCACCTGGTCTGCGGCCAGGCCGGTGCGCTCCAGAAGATTCTTGATGACCGCAGCGCCCAATTCAGGCGCGACGACTTTGGACAGGCTGCCGCCAAATTTACCCACGGCGGTGCGGGTGGCTGCGACGATGACGATATCTTGCATTTTTTGTCTCCGAAAAGTTAAGGATAAACCGACTCAATGAATAGCGTGTGAAATGCGCTGGCCGCACTCAGGCCTTGGTCAGTACATAGGTACCGGGCGCGGCAAAGCTGGCTTTGTATTTGGCCCGGCCATAGGTCTTGGGCGCCGCTACTTGCTTGCCTGCGTGGGACTTGAGCCATTGCGCCCAATCGGTCCACCAGCTGCCAGGGTGCTCTACCGCAGCTTGCATCCACTGGGCATGGCTGGCAGGCAGTTTGCCGTCGGCACGGATCCAGTGGCTGCGCTTGTTTTTAGCCGGCGGGTTGATCACGCCAGCGATGTGGCCGGAGGCGCCCATCACAAAGCGCTTTTTGCCGGGCAGTGCTTGTGTCGATGCATACGCGCCCATGATCGGCACGATATGGTCTTCGCGCGAACCGTATATATAGAAAGGTGTATCCAGCACACCAAAATCAATCTGCTCGCCGCAGACCGTAGCCACGCCCGGCTGGACCAATTTGTTTTCCAGATAAGTGTTGCGCAGATACCAGGCGTAATAGGGGCCAGGCAAATTGGTGGCGTCCGAGTTCCAGTACAAAAGGTCAAATGGCGGAGGCGTTTCGCCTTTGAGGTAGTTGCCCACCACGTAATTCCAAACCAGATCGTTGGGGCGCAAAAAGCTAAAGGTGGAGGCCAGATCCTGGCCCTTCATCAAACCGCCCTCGCCCAATTCCTGCTCGCGAAATTTAACGAAGGACTCGTCAATGAATACATCCAAAATTCCGCTGTCGGTGAAGTCCAGCAGCGTGGTCAGCAGCGTGGTGCTGGCCACTGGATGCTCGCCGCGCGCCGCCAGCACTGCCAGCGCCGTGGTCAGCATCGTGCCGCCTACGCAAAAGCCCAGGGCGTTGATGCTGTGATCGGTGCCGCGCTTGCCAACAATATCTTGCGTCACGCCAATCGCTTGGATAACTGCTTCTTCGATGTAGTCGTCCCAGGTCTTGTGCGCCAAAGTCGCGTCCGGGTTGCGCCAGCTCACCACAAAGGTACGGTGACCTTGGGCTACTGCGTAACGCACCACCGAGTTGTCGGGCTGCAAGTCCAGGATGTAGTATTTGTTGATGCAGGGCGGCACCATGAGGAAAGGCTTTTCAAATACCTTGGCCGTCAGGGGCTTGTATTCAATGAGCTGAAAGAGTTCGTTTTCAAAAACCACCGCGCCTTCGGTGGTGGCGACGTTTTGACCGACGGTGAACACACTCTCGTCGGTCATGGACACATGGCCCTGGCGCATATCGTGCAGCAGGTTTTGCATGCCTTTGGCAATGCTCTCGCCCTTGGTTTCCAGGGCTTTTTGCTGGGCTTCGGCGTTGAAAGCCAAGAAATTGCTCGGGGCTGCGGCCGCCACACCCTGCTCTACGGCAAAGCGCAGGCGGTTGCGGGTTTTTTCATCGGCATCGACCGCTTCGGTCAGCGCCATCAAGGTGCGGCTGTTAAGCAGATAGACCGCTGCGCTCAAAGCAGCAACCGGGTTCTGTTGCCAGGCCGGGTTGGCAAAGCGCTTGTCCTGCATGGGCAGTGCGCCTTCACCCATCAACTGGGTCATCAAGGCCTGCGCGTCCTGCAGGTACTGTTCTTGTACCGCCTGCAGCTTGTCTGCAGAAAACTGGATTGCCGGGGGCGCCGAGGGCTGCGCTATGGCTGACATGGCCGCACCGAGGTCCAGGTTTTGGAAATTGGCCAGGGCTTTGGTCCAGGATTGGCTTACAGTCTCCTGAAATTGGGCGGCCGTTTTTGACCAGATATCAAACTGCAGGTTGTCCACGGTGTGTCCTCTTTAGCCGCAGACGGGTACTGCGTATAGGTGTTTGCGTTAGATTATCTGGGGGCTGGCCTTCGCCAGGCTGACAATCTTTGCTGCGGTGCAGCATTTTAAACCGAAAATATGTATATCGTTCCTATCGCTTGGTTGTATGTGACTTTCATGATGGCCGTGACCGAGGCCACCAGCACCCAGGGCACGGTGCTGGGAGCTGGTATTACCTTTGTGTTTTACGGCCTGATGCCGATAGCTTTGATACTGTATTTCATGGGCGCCCCGGCGCGGCGGCGCCAGCGCCTGGCGCGCGAGGCGCAAGAGGCGCAGGACTATTTGGCGGCACAGGCGGCACACGCAGCGCAAACTGCGGACCAGGAAAGCCCCACATTACAGCAGGCAGATACTGGCGACCTGGCGCCCGGTAACCTTGTCTCGCCGGTACGAAAAGAATCTTGAGGCATTGCCGACGGTGCACCAAGCTGGGCTGCCGTCATTGCCAAATACCGCCGTCACGCCGCTAGCCTCCAGGCGCTGACGCGCCAGCAGCGGCAGATCAGCCAAGAATTTGCCACCGACCAAGGGCACGAATGCCTGGGCCGCCTGGGGTGAAAACGCCATAAACGCCGCCCGCACCTCGGGCCCCACCTCAAAAGCCTGCGGGCCAATGCACGGCCCCAGCCAGGCCAGCCACTGCCCTGCTGGCCTACCCGCCGCGGCCTGAGAGGCAAAAAAGGCTTCAACTACGCCAAGTATTGCCGGACTTTTCTCCGCTGACGATGGGGACAGACCGTCCAAAGTTGGTGCGCCCAAGCTTGCTCCCGTCGATGCATCGGCGAATCCGGCCAGCCCGCGCCAGCCCGCATGCAAAGCGCCTACTTGGCTTGCTTGCCCACCGGCCACGTGGCAGAGCAAGATCGGCAGGCAATCGGCAATGCCCACGGTGCAGGCCAGGCCGGGATGGCCGGTGTAGCTGCCGTCGGCTTGCTCGTAGTCGGGGGTTTGCGCTTCCAAGGCCAGCAGGCGCGTGCCGTGTACCTGCTTGAGCATCACAGGTCGCGCTCCCAGCGCCTTTGCCAGCCGCTGCAGATTGCTGGCTAGGGCCTGCGGCGCATCGCCTACATAGGCGCCCAGGTTCAAACCGTCAAACGGGGGCTGCGACACGCCGCCGGCGCGCGTGGTGCACAGCGCGCGCACCGAAAGCGGCGCCGGCCAGTCGGGCTTCAGCCAGTCTGGATGCGGCGCAAGGAACGCGGTAGTCTCTTGAATTTGCATGGGCTGAGCATAAACCGGCGCCTGCCCCGCTAACATTGGCCTGCCGGACCATGACCTAAAGCGCCCAACCCACACAACGCACTGAAGCAGCCCATGATTCTTGAAATTGCCGACATCCGCATCCATACCGGCCAGAACGCCGAATTTGAAGCCGCCATAGAGCGTGGCGCGGGCAGCGTCATCGCGCAGGCCAAAGGCTTTCATGGCTACAAGGTCAATCGCAGCATGGAAACGCCAGAGCGCTATGTGCTGCAAATTTTTTGGGCCACGCTGGAAGACCATACCGTGGGCTTTCGCGAGTCGCCCGCATTTACCGAGTGGCGTTCCATCGTGGGTCCGTTTTTCGCGGCACCACCGCATGTGGAGCATTTCGAACTCGTTGCCCAGTCTGACTAAACCAGGAGCCGCACCATGATTTACAGCTTCACGCCCCCCGCCGTCGTTGGCGTTCCGGTGGTGGACTCACCCGCACTGTTTCCGGTGCATCGGATTTACTGCGTGGGCCGCAACTACGAAGAGCATGCCAAAGAAATGGGCGGCACGGGCCGCGAAGCACCCTTTTTCTTTATGAAACCGGCCGATGCGGTGCTCTATTGCGCGCCGGACGCCAACGCGCAAATGCCCTACCCCACCCTCACTGCCAATCTGCACCACGAGATTGAGCTGGTGGTCGCTATCGGCCTGGGTGGCCACCACATCAAAGCGGCAGACGCGCACCGCCATATTTTTGGTTACGCAGTGGGCCTAGACATGACGCGCCGCGACCTGCAAAACGACATGAAAAAACAAAGCCGCCCCTGGTGTATCGGCAAAGGCTTTGAACACTCTGCGCCGATTGGCGCGATTACGCCGGCATCGCAGGTGCCAGGCATTGAACAAGCACGCATCGCCTTGGAAGTGAACGGCCTGACACGCCAAAGCAGCGTGATCAGCAAAATGATCTGGAATATTGCCGAGACGATTGAACAACTCTCCATCGGTTGGATTTTGCAGCCTGGCGACCTGATTTACAGCGGCACCCCCGAAGGCGTGGGCGCGGTGCAAGCCGGCGATGTACTGGTGGGCAGCGTCGATGGCTTGTCGGAGCTGCGCATGATCATCACCGCACCGGCGGCTATTTAAGGTACCTGTATGCACGGCTCTCCGATCAAGCATTGCAGGCAATGCGGCAGCGCGGTGGAACAGCGCATCCCCGACGACGGCGACACCAAGCTGCGCGCCGTTTGCCCGGCCTGCCACACCATTCACTACATCAACCCGCTCAATGTGGTAGGTACCATCCCACTGTGGGGCGAAAAAGTGCTGCTGTGCAAACGCAATATAGAGCCGCGCAAAGGCAAGTGGACGCTGCCTGCGGGCTTCATGGAATTGGGCGAGACCACCGCCGAAGGGGCGGCGCGCGAAACCGTGGAAGAGGCCGGGGCGCAGTTTGAAATGCATGCGCTGTTTTCACTGATCAATGTGGCGCGTGTGGGCCAGGTGCATTTGTTTTACCGCGCCACCTTGCTCAGCCCCGAATTTGCGCCGGGCACCGAAACCCAAGAAGCCTTGCTGTTTGACGAAGCAGATATTCCCTGGGACGAAATAGCTTTTCGCACGGTTAAAGAAACGCTGGAACATTTTTTTGCAGACCGGCGCGCAGGTCACTTCGGCTTTCACACGATGGACATTTGATGCACACCCGAGCGCAGCCTCCGATGCTGCTTGCTTTGCGCCAATTTCAGTGCGCGCCTTGGCCCGAGCGGCGCGAACTGCTGCATGCCTAGGTCTATCGCTTTGGCATTTATGCAGCGCTCAACTTTATCGACGAGCCGGCCTGGCTCGCACTGATTTTTTGCTAAAAGCCAGTCCCGGCATGTTGCCCTGCTTTGTCGTCATCGACCTGGAAACCACCGGCGGCAATGCGCAGCAAGACCGCATTACCGAAATCGCCGCCGTACGCGTTGAACACGGCGTCGAGGTGGCGCGCTGGAGCAGCCTGGTCAACCCCGGTGTGCGCATACCGCCTTTTATCCAAAGCCTGACCGGCATCAGTGAGGCCATGGTGCAAGACGCGCCCTATTTTGAGGACGTGGCCAGTCGCTTGCTCGAACTCTTGGACGGCGCGGTATTCGTGGCGCACAACGTACGCTTTGACCACGGCTTTGTGCTGCACGCGCTGGAGCGCATGGACAAGCCCTTCAAGGTCAAAACCCTGTGTACCGTGCGCTTGTCGCGCAAGCTTTTCCCGGCGCATAAAGGCCATGGCCTAGACGCGATATCACAGCGCCACGGCTTGCACACCCTGGCGCGCCACCGCGCCATGGGCGATGTGGAGTTGGTGCTGGGCTTTTTACAGGTAGCGCGCGCAGACCTGGGCGCCGAAGTGCTGCAGCGGGAGGCAGTCGCCCTGCTGCAAGGCAGCGCCAGCGTACCACCGCAATTGGAAACACCCATCTCGGATGTACCGGATCGACCCGGCGTTTATGTTTTTTTCGGCGAAGGCACGATACCGCTGTACATAGGAAAAAGCGTAAATATGCGCACTCGCGTGCTTTCGCACTTTCAGGCCTCCACACGCCAGGCGCGCGAGATGCGCATACTGCAGGAGATTAGGCGCATCGAGTGGCAGGAAACCGCAGGCGAACTGGGCGCCCTCTTGCTTGAATCGCGCTGGGTGAAGGAGCGCCAACCCATACACAACCGGCAACTGCGACGTACGCGCGGCCTGCAAGCCTGGCAACTGGCAGACGCACCAGATGCCAAGCCCTTGCTCACGCTGGTCGGCCTGGACGATATGGATGCAGCCGCTTTCCGTAGCTTGTACGGCGCCTACCGCTCCAAACGCCAGGCTCTTGATGCACTGCGCACGCTATGCGATAACCACGCTCTGTGCCCTCAAACTCTGGGCTTGGAGACCGGCAAGGGCCATTGCTTTGCCAGCCAGATCGGCAAATGCAAAGGCGTATGCGCGGGCCGCGAAAACCCCAGCGTGCATCGCCTGCGCGTGCAACTGGCCTTGACGGCCGAGCAATTGCAAGCCTGGCCTTTTGCCGGTCCCATAGGTATTCGCGAATACGACGCGCGCAGCGGCCGCACCGATATCCATGTGTTCGAGCAATGGTGCCACCTGGCCACCGTACATGACGAAGAAGAACTAGCGCAGGCCCTGCAAACCCGCCAGGCGCTGGCCTTTGATGTGGATACTTACCGGCTGCTACTCAAGCGCTTGTCCGGCAAGGGCGATGGCAATCTATTGGTACTCAAGCGGCAAACCCACAAAAGCCCGGGCTCTAAAAAATAGACCTATTTTTTTTCAGCGAAATCGTACCAAAGTAAGGCTTCAATGTCTCTTCGGTAAAGCCATACTCTGCCAAGGCCTTGCCGAAGACTTGTTGCTCAGAGAGCTCCGCACGGCCATCCGACAGCAAGGAGTCTGCCAAGTTGATCAGAAGGCAAAGCTTTTGCTCGGCATTGAGTAGGGTTGGTGCATTGGTCAAAAAATTATTCGTATTTCACGCTGCGAAGTCGGGCCAGATTGGGACATGCCATCCCAACCCGCGCCAGACTATGACGTGGACCAGCGTGTCAGTTGGTGAGTGAGCGAAGCGGCGATTTCAACCGGCGCAGGAAGCAACTGCGCGCGCTAGGCCTAAATCCATCTTGCGCCCCAAGGTCTTGTCATTCAGCGGCTGAGAGCGCTCAAATTGTCTGGATCCAAAAAGTTTGAAAGTCCAAAACCCGTGCCATACTTGGCCTCATGTGGTCAAATTTTTTATCCGTAAACTAATGCTTGTTCGTTAAACTCCAATGACCAGACACAAGAGGTGACCTATGAGTAACGCAGCCTTGGTCGAAAAAATTTTTCGAGCCGCTCAGGCACTCCCTGACGAACAGGCTAAGGAAGTATTGGACTTCATGTATTTTCTTAAGAATCAACAAGCCATGGTCGAACACCGTGACTTGCAGACCGCTCAGCAAACTGTGATGAACCACATCTGGGACAACACTGAAGACGAGGCCTGGGATCATGTTTGAAGCAGGTACGGTCGTGCTGATTCCTTTCCCGTACAGTGATCTTTCCAACGCGAAGAAGCGTCCGGTACTGATGTTGACACCTCCTGATTCACAAGGTGACTTTGTCGCCATGCCGCTGACCAGCCAGTCACAGCCCTTGCCCGCACTGAAAATCGACGCTGGACCGTTGCCACTGGGCGGCAATTTGCCGTTCACCAGCTGGATCAAAGTCGATACGGTTTTTTCGCTTTGCGAGTCCGAGATCATCAAAGCTGTAGGACGTGTAGCGAATGAAAGTCGCAAATACTGTGTGCAGCAACTGTGTCTGTCTTTGAACAAGGGTTTGTGATCGCGCAGGTAGATTTGCAATTGTTGAGTTAAGGTTATCGCAGTGCCTAAACCGCGGTCAGCCTAAGAAAGAAAACTGGCAATGCCGCGGAAATCCAACCACATGACGAAGAAGAACTAGCGCAGGCCCTGCAAACCCGCCAGGCGCTGGCCTTTGATGTGGATACTTACCGGCTGCTACTCAAGCGCTTGTCCAGCAAGGGCGATGGCAATCTATTGGTACTCAAGCGGCAAACCGACAAAAGCCCGGGCTCTAAAAAATAGACCTATTGTTTTTCAGCGGAAACGCCCCCACCCTGCCTGCCCCATCGGATACTGGCCCAAAAGCGCTCGTGTAGGTAGTAGCTGACCAGGCCAATCAACGTTAGCAGGGCCGACAGGCCCAGGCCTTGCGAGAAGTCTCCCATGTAAAAGTAGTTGACGACGGCCATCATGACAAAGCCTATGACTTGCCAGCTGATGGCTTTGGTGAGGGTGCGCGTGTTGTTCTCCATGGAAACAATTTTGTTTTCCCTGGTGGCGTGAATCAACGTTTTAGTTGTAACTTTTTTACACCATATGGTGATAATAGTCAAGTATTTAACAAAATCAAGCACGATGTCCAATAGTCCTAAGTCCACTCGGTCCGAAGTCTTTAGGGAGCGCCTGCGCGCCGCCATGTTGGAGCGCAAGCTCAACCGCACCGAGCTGGCCGAGCGCACGGGGGTGGACCGTTCCACCGTTTCACAACTGCTGTCCGAGCACCAAATACGCCTACCCTCCGGCCATGTGGTGGCAGAGCTGGCGTCTGCGTTGGGCGTCAGTGCCGACTGGCTGCTGGGTCTGACCAACAGCACGCTGGGGCCGGGCGAGATACTGCGCGAATCGCTGGAGGTGGCAGAAGCACGGCCGGATCGGGCCGATGTGCACATCGAACGCTGGCTGCAAGAGGCCATGGGCTCCAAGGTGCGCAATGTGCCCACCACCCTACCGGAAGTCATGAAGACCGAGGCCACGCTCCACCTGGAATACGCCAACTACGAGGGCAAGACGCCCGCCCTGGCGTTACAGAGCAAACAGGCGCGCCTGGGCCTGAACCGCCTGGTCGGCACCGACTACGAATTTGCCATGCCGGTGCAAACCCTCACCGACTTTGCCCATGGCAGCGGCATATGGGCCGCACTCACAGTGGCGCAACGCAAAGAGCAGCTGTTGCACATGGCCGAACTCTGTAAAGAGCTGTACCCCAGCACCCGCTTGCACTTGTATGACCTGACACATCGCTTCAGCGCCCCGGTCACCGTATTCGGCCAGCAACGCGCCGTGATTTATGTGGGGAGCTCTTACTTTGTGTTCAACACGCGCGAGCACATAGAAACGCTGACGCGCCACTTTGACGACCTGGTGCGCGATGCCAGCGTGCTGAGCCACGCAGTGACGGATTGGTTGGGGGTATTGGCAGATGAGCTTAGCCAGGCCTAACGCGCGTTTGCGCTTACATACTGTATCTATGCGATGGCTTGCATTACTTGGTCGAAATGTCTAAGCGTAAGCAGGATGCAGCTGGGGTGTTTACTCAAGTTTTGACAGCAAATTTACCGTCTATTAATATTTTGCAATAGTAGATTGGACGATATAATTAGGCATGGACTTCGAGCGAACACTTAAAACGCACATTCTCGAATGCAGTGAAAACTTTCCTGTTGTCCTAGTCACGGGCGCGCGCCAAGTGGGGAAAACCACCTTGCTGCGTAGTTTGTGCGAACCCGGTCGCCGCTACATCAGCATAGATGACCCATTGGCGCTTGCGCTAGCAAAAGAAGATCCCGCCTTATTTTTAGAGCGAAATCCGCCCCCTTTGCTGATTGACGAAGTGCAATATGCGCCTGAGTTGCTAACGCACATCAAAATTCGTGTCGATGCGCAAGGTGGAGCACACGGGAAAGCCGCTTACTGGCTCACAGGCTCTCAGCCCTTTCATTTAATGCGCGGCGTTGCTGAATCGCTGGCGGGACGCGTGGCGGTGATCACCATGCTGGGCTTGTCAAGGCAAGAGATGATTGGCCAAGGTGCGGCACTTATCCCGCCGTTTGTGCCAACAGCATCCGTTTTGCAAGCTAGGCAAGTCTTGAATCAAAGCGCACCATGGAAACACGATCAACTATTCGCACACATTTGGCGCGGCAGTTTTCCTGCACTGGCACGCAACGCTAGACTGAATCGCGAAGTGTTTTATAGCTCCTACCTGCAAACCTACATCCAGCGCGATGTGCGAGCGCTGGCGCAAGTAGGCAGCGAAGTTGTCTTTACCCGCTTTGTCAGGGCAGCAGCAGCGCGAACGGCGCAGCTCCTCAACATTGCCGATTTAGCCCGCGATACCGACATACACCCGGCAACCGCCAAGCAATGGCTGTCAATCTTGCAAGCATCGGGCATAGTCCATTTACTTCAGCCTTGGCATAGCAATACCTCCAAGCGCCTTGTTAAAACGCCCAAGCTCTACTTTTTAGATACGGGACTTTGCAGTTACCTCACCCAGTGGAGTAGTCCGCAAACGCTAGAAGCGGGCGCTATGTCAGGCGCGATTTTTGAGACATGGGTTATCACCGAAATTTTGAAGAGCTATTGGCATACAGGACGCACGCCTATGTGCAGTTTTTTGCGCACCAAAGATCAATACGAAGTCGATTTGCTCATCGAGCAAGACGGCATGATTTACCCTATTGAGTGCAAAAAATCAGCATCCCCATCCCGGCACAATTTACAAGGCATTAACGCACTCCATCAGTTACAAACTAACGCGGCTGATGCTGCTGTGGTTTGTTTAGTGCCAAACGCTATGGCACTGAATTCGCGGATTCAAGCGCTGCCTATTGGGTATCTATAGTCTCTAGCAGGATGTAAGAAGCAGGGCCACTGCTTGAGGGTGCACCGCGCTGCAAACCCGCCAGGCACTGGCCTTTGATGTGGACACTTACCGGCTGCTACTCAAGCCATTGTCGGGCAAGGGAGATCGCAATCTATTGGTGCTCAAGCGGCAAACCGACAAAAGCCCACCCGGCGCTATTGGCCCGAGACGCTAAAAAATCGACCGGTTGTTTTTCAGCGAAATGGTGTCAAAGTAGCCCTTAAACGACTCTTCGCTAAAGCCAAACTGTGCCAAGGCCTTGCCGAAGACTTGTTGCTCAGAGAGCTCCGCACGGCCATCCGATAGCAGGGAGTCTGCCATGTTAATCAACAGGCAAAGCTTTTGCTCGTTATTGAGTAGGGCTGCGGCATCGGTCAAAAATTGTTCGTATTTCACGCCGCGCAGGTATTTCAATGCAGTTTGAATCAACTCCTGATCGCCGCCAACCACCGAGCGCAGCTGTCCAATCTCTTCCTGTTCGACTTGACCGTCCGCGCCCACCATAAATAGCAGACCAACCGCTAGCGCTAAACGCGGTGTCAGTGCGGGGGGCGTAGTTTTGAAAGCGTCGAAAAGTCCCATAAATTGCTCCTAAAAATTTTGAAATGTAGCGTATGTGAATGACAGCGCAGGCAGAGGGTCGGCCCACCCTTCAGGGCTGACGCCCCGGCCCCCAACCTAACGGCTAAAAAGGCCTTAGCTCCCGATACCGCAATGTGACTTGCGCCCTTTTCGGGGTGCTCCCATTGCAGCTTATGGCGTGGCGTGGTCATGGTCTGGGCTGCCCGGTAACAAAACCGTGCGTAGCACCATATCCACAATCAGCCCCTCAGCCGCCGCAAAGTCGGCCTCGTCGAGTTCTTTCTTGCCCAGTACCAGACTGATCTGGCTGCTCCAGTCGGCATAGACCTGGGTGGAGGCCCATAGCAACACCATAAGGTGGCGACCATCCACCTGGCGGCACAGGCCGCGCTCGGCCCAGCGGTTGAAGATGGCCACATCGGCTTGGACCGAAGGGATCACCCGCTCGGCAATCTCGGCAGCAAAGACAGGCGCCCCGGATATCACCTCGTTGGCATAGACGCGCGAATCGTCCGGGTGCTCGCGCGAAAAGCGCAATTTCCCCGCGATGTATTCGCGCAAAGCCTGCTCCGGGTCATCGGGGCGCTGGCTCAGAGCGTCCATATACGAAAGCCATACATCGAGCACGCCGTGCAGCACGCGCCGGTACAGCGCCTCTTTGCTGGGGAAGTAATACAGCAGGTTTTGCTTGGATGCACCCACCGCCTTGGCGATATGGTCCAAAGACACGCCGCCATAGCCGCGCTGGGCGAACAAGCGCTTGGCGACAGCCAGGATGTCCTGCTCCAACTTTTCCCGCGCAATACTGACCTTGACTGGTTTCATGCCTGCATTGTTTCACTATTGGTATGGGTCTTGCAGCTTAAATCTATAGGGTTTTTACCAATTGGTAAAACAAATTTTTAATACTTAAATGCTGGTAGTCGCACAAAGCGCATGTTTCAACAGTTCGGCAGCGCGACATCGGATGGAAAACCTGTAACCGGAACCGCCACTATGCACACAGACAGCTCCACCCCCGGCATCGCCGCCGGACGCCTTAGCGGCCCGGACCTGGCGCGCAATTTTTGCGATGCCCACCCGCCCATGAACCTGGCGCAAGCCAGCATCGAGGCCGACCGCTGCTACTACTGCTACGACGCGCCGTGCCAGACCGCTTGCCCCACGGGCATCGACGTACCCAGCTTTATCCAGCGCATTGCCGACGGCAATCTGCGCGGCGCGGCACACACTATTTTGGAAGCCAACCCGCTAGGCGGCATGTGCGCCCGCGTATGTCCTACCGAAGTGCTTTGCGAGCAGGCCTGCGTGCGCAACACGCAAGAGGACAAGCCCGTGGAAATCGGCCAACTGCAGCGCTACGCCACCGACCACTTGATGGCGAATCCCGGCAAGCCCTTGTTCACCCGCGCTGCGCCCAGTGGCAAGCGCGTGGCGGTGGTAGGCGCCGGACCCGCCGGTCTGGCCTGCGCCCACGGTCTGGCGCGCCTCGGGCACGAAGTGGTGCTGATGGACGCGCAGCCCAAACTGGGCGGGCTCAATGAATACGGTCTGGCCACCTACAAGACGGTAGACGACTTTGCGCAAAAAGAAGTGCAATGGCTGCTATCGATTGGCGGCATTACGGTGCGCCATGGCACCGGCTTGGGGCGCGAGGTGCACCTCGATGGGCTCTGCGCTGACTTTGACGCCGTGTTTTTAGGCCTGGGCCTGGGCGGGGTCAACAGCATCGGCATTTCCGAACCAAAGGCCAGCGGCCTGCGCAATGCGGTGGGATTTATTGCCGAGTTGCGTCAAGCGCAGGACCTGAGCCAAGTGCCGGTAGGCCGCCGCGTGGTGGTCATTGGCGGCGGTATGACGGCGGTGGACGCCGCCGTGCAGTCGCGCAAACTGGGGGCGCAAAGTGTCACCATGGTGTACCGGCGGGGTGGCGCCGACATGGGCGCCTCTAGCCACGAACAAGCATGGGCGCTAGAAAACGGCGTCCACATCCAACACTGGGCCAGCCCCTTGCAAGTGCTTAGCGAAAACGGCCGCGTCAGCGGCGTGGAGTTTGAGCGCACGCAAATAGTAGGCGGCAAATTGCAAGGCGGTGGCGAGCGCTTTGTGGTGGCGGCGGACGTGGTGCTCAAAGCCATAGGCCAAACCATGGTGGCCCAGCCCCTTGGCAGCGTGTTGGAACTGCAGTCGGGGCGCATACGCACCGACGCCCAGGGCCAGACCTCGCACCCCAAAGTCTGGGCGGGTGGCGACTGCCGCGCCGGCGGGCGTGACCTCACCGTTGAAGCCGTGGAACACGGCAAAGTCGCCGCCCGCGCCATCCATGCCGCCCTCGTTGCGGCCTGAAGCGCACCAGCCACCTCATTCGGAGAACACACACCATGGCCGACCTCAGCACCGTATTTGCAGGCATCCGCAGCCCCAACCCCTTCTGGCTGGCATCCGCGCCACCCACCGACAAAGCCTATAACGTCAATCGCGCTTTTGAAGCCGGTTGGGGCGGCGTGGTCTGGAAGACATTGGGCGAAGAAGGCCCGCCCATCGTCAACGTCAGCGGCCCGCGCTACGGCGCCATCCACACCCCCGACCGGCGCCTGATTGGATTCAACAATATCGAACTCATCACCGACCGCGACCTGCACCTGAACCTGCGCGAAATCAAAGAGGTCAAGCGCAACTGGCCGGACCGCGCCATGGTCGTCTCGCTGATGGTGCCCTGCGAAGAGCAGGCCTGGAAATCCATCCTGCCCCTGGTGGAAGACACCGGCGCCGACGGCGTGGAACTCAACTTCGGCTGCCCGCATGGCATGAGCGAGCGCGGCATGGGCGCCGCCGTGGGCCAGGTACCCGAGTACATTGAAATGGTAACCGCCTGGTGCAAGCAATACAGCCGCTTGCCGGTGATCGTCAAGCTCACACCCAATATCACCGACATCCGCAACCCGGCGCGCGCCGCCAAAAAAGGCGGAGCGGATGCAGTCTCGCTGATCAATACCATCAACTCCATCATGGGCGTGGATCCGGACAGCCTCGCCATGAGCCCGTCCACCGGCGGCATGGGCTCGCACGGCGGCTACTGCGGCCCAGCAGTCAAACCCATCGCTTTGAACATGGTGGCCGAAATCGCACGCGATGCGCAAACCGCCGGCCTGCCCATCTCGGGCATTGGCGGCGTGGGCACCTGGCGCGACGCGCTGGACTACCTGGCCCTGGGCGCAGGCAATGTGCAGGTCTGCACCGCCGCCATGGTCTATGGCTTCAAGATCGTGCAGGAAATGCACAGCGGCCTGTCCAATTACATGGACGACAAAGGCTTTAGCAGCGTCTCCGAGATCGTCGGCAAAGCCCTGCCCACCGTCTCGGCCTGGCAGTTCCTGAACCTGCAACACATTACTAAAGCCGTGATCAACCAAGACAGCTGCATCCAGTGCGGGCGCTGCCACATCGCCTGCGAAGACACGTCGCACCAGGCCATCACCGCCAGCAAAGACGGTAAGCGCTACTTTGAAGTGCAGGAAGATGAATGCGTGGGCTGCAACCTCTGCGTGGTCGCTTGCCCGGTGCCCGAGTGCATCACCCTGCGCGACCTGGCCCCCGGGGAAACCGACCTGCGCACCGGCACGGTAGTCACCGGCAACCACGGCGACTGGACCACCCACCCGAATAACCCCATGCGGGCTGCAGCTTAGTCCACAATGGGCCACGGCACGCGTTAAAACCCCTCACCACAACCCACGTTGAAGGACTTTTTCTTATGAGCTCATTGCATATCCGTGGCGGTACCGTTGTCAATGCGGACCGCCAATTTTGCGCCGATGTCATTACCCAAGACGGCAAGATTGTGGCCGTCGGTGAGAGCCTTGCCACCCCGGTCGGCGCCACCGTGGTGGACGCTGGCGGCCAGTACGTCATGCCTGGCGGCATCGATCCGCACACCCATATGCAGCTGCCTTTTATGGGCACCGTTACCATGGACGACTTCTTCGATGGCACCGCTGCGGGCATGGCCGGGGGCACCACCACCATCATCGATTTCGTCATCCCCGACCCGCAGGAAAACATCCTTGAGGCCTACAAAAAATGGCGCGGCTGGGCCGAAAAATCTGCGGGTGACTATAGCTTTCACGTGGCCATTACCTGGTGGAGCGAGCAGGTGCGCAAAGACATGGGCACCTTGGTGAACGAAGAAGGCATCAACAGCTTTAAGCACTTCATGGCCTACAAAAACGCAATCATGTGCGACGACGAAACCCTGGTCAACAGCTTCAAACGCGCACTAGAACTAGGCGCCATGCCCACGGTCCACGCCGAGAATGGCGAGCTGGTGTATTTGCTCCAACAAACCGTGGCCGACATGGGCATCATGGGCCCCGAAGGCCACCCGCTCTCGCGCCCACCCATGGTCGAAGGCGAAGCGGCCAACCGCGCTATCGCGATTGCCGATGTGCTCAATGTACCGATCTATGTGGTGCACGTCTCTTGCATCGAATCAGCCGAGGCCATTGCGCGCGCGCGTGCACGCGGCCAGAGGGTCTATGGCGAAGTGCTGGCCGGCCATTTGGTCATCGACGACAGCGTGTACCGCGACCCGGACTTCGCTACCGCGGCCGGTTACGTCATGAGCCCCCCTTTCCGCCCCAAAGGCAACCAAGAGTTTCTGTGGCGCGGCCTGCAATCGGGCAATCTGCACACCACCGCCACCGACCATTGCACCTTCTGCGCCGCGCAAAAAGCCGCAGGCAAAGACAACTTCGCCAAGATTCCCAACGGCTGCGGTGGCGTGGAAGAACGCTTGGCCGTCATTTGGGACGCCGGCGTGAATACTGGTCGCCTCACGCCTTCGGAGTTCGTAGCCATCACCTCTGCCAACACCGCCAAGTTGTTCAACATCTACCCGCAAAAAGGCAGTGTCTCGGTAGGCGCCGACGCCGACCTGGTGGTCTGGGACCCAGAAGGCAGCAAGACCCTGTCAGCCAAAACCCAGTTCAGCAAAGGCGATTTCAACATCTTCGAAGGCCGCACCGTACGGGGCATCCCCAGCCATACCGTGAGCCAAGGCAAGCTGGTATTTGTGCAAGGCGACTTGCGCGCTGAGCGTGGTGTGGGGCGCTATATCAAACGGCCTGCGTTTAATGCCAACTTTGCGCCTATGGCTTTGCGGGCTGAGGCATTGAAGTCTGCGGCTGTGGTGCGGTAGGTTTCTTTACCTGCGGCGCATGTTTACTTTTTTTGGGCCTGATACGCGTGTTGATGAGGGCGGCTGCGGTACGGGTTTGTTGGCTCTGATTGGTAAACGTGGCGGTCTAAGTCATTGGATGGATGATCGGCGCGGCTGCGGCACTTTTGGCGAAGCAAAAGAAAGTAAGTCGGCCAATAGGCCGAAACCAGTATTCAAAACCCACACTAGGAGCGAAAAAGTGAGCAACACCACCATAGACATATCCCAAGTCCGCATCAACGGCGAACGCCTCTGGGCCTCGCTCATGGAGCTAGCGAAAATCGGCGCAACCCAAAAAGGCGGTGTCTGCCGCCTGACCCTCACCGACCTGGATAAGCAAGGCCGCGACCTAGTGACCCGCTGGGCGCGTGAGGCCGGTATGAGCGTGACTATCGACAAAATCGGTAACGGCTTTATGCGTCGTCCGGGCCGCAACAACAGCTTGCCGCCCATCATGACCGGCAGCCATATCGACACCCAACCCACCGGCGGCAAGTTCGATGGCAATTACGGCGTGCTGGCCGGCTTGGAAGTGGTGCGCACGCTCAATGATCTGGGCATAGAAACCGAAGCACCTATCGAAGTCGCTTTCTGGACTAATGAAGAAGGTTCGCGCTTTGTACCGGTGATGATGGGCTCGGGCGTGTTCGCCAAAGCCTTCACCTTAGAGCATGCCTATGCCGCCACCGACACCACCGGCGTGTCGGTGAAAGAGGAGCTCACGCGCATCGGCTACATCGGCGACCAAGAGCCGGGCGACCACCCGATTGGCGCTTACTTTGAAACCCATATCGAACAAGGCCCGGTGCTCGAGGATAACGATATCACCATCGGCGTGGTGCAAGGCGTGCTGGGCATTCGTTGGTTTGACTGCACCGTCACCGGCATGGAAGCGCACGCCGGCCCCACGCCCATGGCACTGCGCCGCGATGCCATGCAAGTGTCCACGCACATCATGCAAGAAGTAGTGGCTTCGGCCCTACGCCACGCGCCACACGGACGCGGCACTGTGGGCATGGTGCAAGTGTTTCCCAATAGCCGCAATGTGATTCCAGGCCGGGTGAAGTTCAGTATTGACTTGCGTAATTCCACCGACGCCCTGGTCGACCAAATGGTCGATGAAGTCAAAGCCTTTGCCGCACGCAAAGCGACCGAAACCGGCTTGGACGTGAAGATCGAAATGGTCTCCAGCTACTCGGCCATCGGCTTTCATGCCGACTGTATCGACGCAGTGGCGCGCGCCGCCAAGAAACTGGGCTACTCCAATATGCCCGTCGTCTCCGGCGCCGGACACGACGCGGTCTATATGGCCAAGTTGGCTTCCAGCGGCATGATCTTCATTCCCTGCAAAGACGGTATCAGCCACAACGAGATCGAGGACGCTAAGCCCGAACACATTACCGCTGGATGCAATGTGCTTCTGCACGCTATGTTGGAGCGAGCCGGTACCTGATAGACCTTCATTCATAAAGATCAAGGGGCAAAGCGCCCTTGTAAGTAGCGTTGGAAACACGCTTGTTTTGCTAGTGTTTAACTATGGAGTAACTATGTCACTAAAAACTTCTCGACGTCACACCCTGGCCTTGGCCGCAATCGCCAGTGTGCTCATTGCAGCGCCAGGCTTGGCATTGGCACAAG